>NZ_JZIR02000065.1:0-37942 GCF_000961955.2 Hymenobacter sp. AT01-02 | reverse complement strand
TTTTGTGGTATTAGCTCGCGTAGCGGGCTATCCTACTTGCACGACAATCTTACCGAAGTGCGAACCGCTGCCCATGAAGGCCAGGGCTTCCTTTGCTTGGTCGAAGCCGAATGTTTTGCTGATGATGGGCTTCAGGTTGTTGCGGTCAAAGGCCGTGAACAGGTCAGATAGCATTTGGGTGCTTCCCACGTAAATGCCTTGCAACCGCTGGGTGTTAATTGGCAGCATGCCTAGGTTGGGGGCCTCGTCGTTGGGGCCACCTACTGCCCCAATCTGGAAGATGGTGCCGCCGGGCTGTAAGGCTTTAATGGAGCGCGCCAATTGACCGGCCACCTCCACTACGTAGGTTGCCCCGCGCCCCTGAGTTAGGGTACGAACTTCCTCTTCCCAATTGGGAGTAGTTTTGTAGTTGATGAGCTGATCGGCTCCCAAGGCCTGAGCCTGGGCTAACTTTTCATCAGAGCTCGACGTGATGATGGTTTGCGCGCCCATCAGTTTGGCTAGCTGCAAGCCAAAGATGGAAACGCCGCCAGTGCCTTGCAGCAGCACCGTATCGGTGGGGCGCAGTTGGGCCGCCACTATCAAGGAATGCCAGGCCGTAACGCCCGCACATGGGAAAGCGGCAGCTTCTTCAAAGGAAAAAGAGTCGGGCACTTTTACCACGGCGGCTTCCGGGAAGCTCACGTATTCTGCCAGTACCCCATCGGTGCTGCCACCCAAGGAGCGAGCCGTCTTATCAGTCGAGAAAGCCCCATCGTGCCAGTCGGGAAAGAAGTTGACGGCTACCCTGTCGCCGGGCTGAAACTTGGTAACGCTAGTGCCCACTTCCGTCACCACTCCGGCGGCGTCGCTGAAGGGAATAAAGGGCAGTTTCTCGCCCGGATAGCCAAACCAGCCGTTGGCAAGAGCCCAGTCGCGGAAGTTGAGAGAAACAGCCTTCACCTGAATTTTTACCTCGTGGTCGTACACGATGGGCTCATCGTAGTCACCGAGTTTGAAGTTTTCCAGGCTTTTGGGGGCGTGCAGCTTATATGCTTTCATAATGCAGTACAAAAAGTGCGTAAGGCCCCAACAACCTACACCCACATCCGATTGTTCTGACGCCCCTCCCTTGCCGCAATTGCCTTCATGGGTTCTAGGCCCTCAGAAAGCGAAGTATTTTCGACCTGCACTACTGAAAGCAAGGACCACCCTCCTACCCAAGCACTAGGTTCGCAAGTTACTGATGGTGTGCTCACTATCTAACTTACAAAAGCTACTCACAGGAGGATGGCTTACGGGAGGTTATTATCCTACGCCCCCCTACCCATAATAGAAGTAACCAGAATATTCCGGCACTTATATAAGCATACTAGCCAGCCGTGTCCATCAGCAGAGTTAGCATTATAAATCTGACAATCAATTGTTTACAATGCATATCAACTCAACTATAAACACATAAGTAAGCTCAACCAGTATAAAATTAACAAGATTTTTTTATCAGAATTTGGGTTACTTCTTTCCAATTCCAGGTATACAGGGTGAATCTGACCACAACCTAAGGCAGAAACATACTTATTCTTACTCACCCACTCATCAACCTACACCATGAAAAAGGTTCTGTTTTTAGCTCTGGCTGCGGCCTCTTTATCTTTCACATCTTGCGGCGGCGGTAGCGGCAGCGAAGGCAGCGGTAGCGAAGGCACCAGCACTAGCGGCTCTGGCACCGGCTCGATGGAAGGTACCAGCGATGGTAGCATGAACGACGGCAGCATGAGCAGCGACACGAGCATGAGCGGCAGCGGTGCTGGCAGCATGAACGGTGCTGGCACTACTTCCGGCTCGGACGCTACTGGCACCACGGCTGGCACTACCACTACTGGCTCTACTACTACCGGCACTACCGATGGCAGCACGACTACCGGCAGCACGGCTGGCGGCACGAACACTACTGGCGGTACCACGGCTGGCGGCACTACCGCTGGTGGCACCACGGCTGGTGGTACCACTGCTGGCAGCACTACGGCTCAGTAATCGAGCCCATTATTGCTTGCTTATACAAAAAGCCCCTCCGCATGGAGGGGCTTTTTACGTGTAGGCCCACCGTCGTTGGCTCCTGGAATCCTCGTTTCTTCCATGAACTTCCGCGCTACGGTTGACCAAGTTCTAGTTGCGTGCGTATGCCGGGTAATAGTATGTACTCCCAATTACTAAACCGGATGAAAAAAGTAGCCTTTGGCGTCACGCAGCTGCAGATTCAACGCTTCGTAAACGTATATTTTGTAGAAACTGGAACGGCCGGCGGATGGGTGCTGGTAGATACTGGCCTCCCCGGCTCGGAGAAGGATATCATTGCCGCTGCCGACGAGATATTCTACCCTGGCACCCACCCCGAAGCCATTATTCTCACGCACGGCCACATGGACCACGCGGGCTCGGCACAGGCCCTGGCCGAGCACTGGAAAGTGCCAATTCTGGCTCACCCGCTGGAGTTACCCTTCCTGACGGCCAAAGCCGTGTACCCCCCCGCCGACCCAACGGTAGAAAACGGCGGCTCGCTGGCCTTTGTGGCCCGCTTCTTCCCGCCCCAGTCGTTTCAGCTGAGCGACTACGTCCAGGCCCTGCCCACGGCTGACACTGAAGTTCCGTTCCTACCCGACTGGCGCTGGCTGCACGTACCGGGCCACGCGCCAGGTCAGGTGGCTTTGTTCCGCGAGCAAGACCGTACCCTACTCGGAGCCGATGCTTTTGCCACGTCCAACCACGAATCGGTACCTTCCCTGCTGTTGCAACTCCCCAAAATCAGCGTAGCGGGGGCTCCGTTCAACTATAACTGGCAGCAAGTGAGCGAGTCGGTGCAACAGTTGGCAGCCCTGCGCCCGGAGGCCATTGGCTGCGGACACGGCCCGGTTATTACAGGTGCCGAAGCCGCTACCGGCCTGCAAGAACTTGCGGACAACTTCCCTATGCCGTCCAAAGGACGCTACGTACAAGACCCCGCTCGCACCGACGAAAACGGTGTGGCGTACCTGCCCACCGCCGCTCCCGATCCGCTCCGGACCAAGCTCACCATTGCGGCCGTGAGCTTTGGCGCTTTAGTAGGAGTAGCACTGCTCATCAAAAAGCAGAAAGCCCACAAGCAAAACGACTACCCCAAGAAGCACCCCGATGAGCCCCGTAATCCTCGCACGGGAAAGTCGCCGGAATAAGCACCACGCTACCGCTCAAGGATAGCCGAACGACGCAGGCCCTACCAGTACCAACCGACCAAGAGCAATTTACGGCGGTGGTATTGGTAGGGGCTGCGTTGCTCGGTTTTAGCTGCTACTGGAAATGCTATTGCCCAGACCCTTCTTGCGTGACACTAATACCGCCCGATACGGTGGCCACCCGCAACTGCGGGCCGCCCGCGCCCAGGGTGGCCGTAAGATTGTGGGCCAGCAAGCTCTTGCGCGCTCCGGCGGCCAAAGCCGCCGTGACGCGGCCGTGCACGGTGCGCGCCATGATGGTAGCAGCGTAGGTGGCCGGAATCTGCCAAGTAATTCCTCCATTCACGGTACTCACATCGAGGCCGCCGCGCGTCCAGGTGGTGCCGGTAAGGCCCAGGGTAATGCCGCCGTTGGTAGTTTTGCCGCGCACATCGCCCGCTAGGCCCTGCAGCGTGATGCTGCCGTTGGTGGTTTCAAACCGGATGGCCCCCTCCACGTTCTCAATGCGGATGTGTCCGTTTGTGGCTTTCAGCGTGAGGCTGGTTTGGGCAGGTACCAGCACTTCGTAGCCTACTTCCCAGTTATCTAGCGAATTATTGGCCCGCGCAGCTCGAATGGTGTTGCCTGTCGTGCTGATTTTCACGGCATTGGCAAGCGCTCGGGCTGCTTCCATGGTGGCCGCGCGCCCTTCAACTCGGGCACGAACCCGCACGGTTGCCCCTTCCCACCCCCGCACCGTGATGCTACCATTGGCTACGGCGTCTATTGTGAGCGGTGTGCCGGCCGGGGGAGCAGTTAGCTGCATCTCCCGCAGTTCGCACTGCTGCTGTTGTAGGGCGTGGTTGGGCTTGCGGCTTTCGCAGCTCAGCGTGAAGGCTGGAGCGCTAGATTGGGCTAGCGCCGGGGCGGCGGCAGCCAGTGACAAAGCAAGTAGGAGTTTTTTCATGCAGGAAAAGGGCAGAAATACGGGCGCAAGCGCACCAGATAGACAAAGCCGGCACACGCACCAAGCAAGGAAGTAAAAGTGCAGCAAAACTTCGTGGGAGCTTACCTTGCAGCATGGTATTTCGCATTCTCGTTTTCGGCTTGCTGCTGAGCGTGCCTCCGGCGGCAATGGCACAGCGCAAAAGCACCGCTGTGCCCAAGCTGGCACCTTCTTTCTTCACAACCTACTCCTACCTTTCCTACACCATCCTGGACAAGGGCACTAGTCCTACCCCCATGCCGGCCCGGGGTGTGGGTGGCACTCTGGCCCTGCGCCCCGATGGCTCTTACCAGAAACGACTGACGCTAGCCGGCAATGGCACCACGCTCCGCTTCGACCAGGATGGGCGCTACACCTTTGCCGGCGACAAAATATCGTTTTCGTACGCTGACAAAAACGGCCAGCCCCGCACCGATCAAGGCACTTTCCGGCTGCGCAACGGGGTACTCACCATCGAAATACAGGGCTATCCAGCCGGCAACCAAAGCACCTACACCCTCCGCCAACAGTAGCGCCGGCAGCGGTAGCCGGCTTGGGCACGGCTCAGGTAGGTATTTCCTAAGCTGGGAAGTAGGCAGCTTGCTGGGCGCGTGGTTTGGCTCTGGCAGGAGGCGTTTGCGTTGCGCCCGGCCGGGCTTTCTGCTAACTTGCGGCCCTTTCGGCCCCACCCGCGCCGATACTGAACCTCACTAACTCACCATTTCACAAACTTACTATAGATGGGACGCGCGTTTGAATTCCGCAAAGGCCGCAAAATGAAGCGCTGGGACCGGATGTCCAAGGACTTTACCCGCATCGGGAAGGAAATTGTGATGGCCGTGAAAGAATCCGGCCCTAACCCCGATACCAACTCTCGCCTGCGTACCGCCATCCAGAACGCCAAGGGTGTAAACATGCCGAAAGACCGCGTAGATGCGGCCATTAAGCGCGCTAGCTCCCGCGAGGAAAAAGACTACCAGGAAGTAGTGTATGAGGGCTACGCCCCCCACGGTGTGGCCATTGTAGTAGAAACGGCTACTGACAATCCTACCCGCACCGTGGCCAACGTGCGCATGTACTTCAACCGTGGCAATGGCGCCCTGGGTACGGCGGGCTCTTCCGATTTCACGTTCACCCGCAAAGGCGTATTTAAGCTGGCTGCCGAAGGCCTCGACCTGGAGGAACTGGAGCTAGAACTAATTGATGCTGGCGCCGAAGATGTGTACGCCGACCAGGACGAGGACGAGCACGGCAACGTGAAGGATCTGATTGTAGTAGAAACAGCCTTTGCCGACTTCGGCCAGATGCAGAAGGCGCTGGACGAGAAAGGCCTGGCCGTGTTGTCGTCGCAGTTGCAGCGCGTCCCCAATGCTACTGTGCATTTGGAAGGCGACCAGCTGGAAGAAGTGATGAACCTCATTGAGAAGTTTGAGGACGACGACGACGTACAAGCGGTGTATCACACGCTTGGCTAACACGTGCTAGCGCACCGCGCCGTACGTGCTCTTTTCTTGTAAGCCCGCGGGCCGCTCCGGTTGGGGCGGCTCGCTGTGCTTTTACCCTGCTGCCACCATGCCCATTCCGTACAAAACGCTTTTCCTGCTGGAAGCTGCTACCGACCTAGTTTTCGAAATCAAACGCCTGGATGTGCAAAGCACCAACCCGGGTGAAGTTTACTTCTGGTTTCGCTTCGATAAAGCTACGCAACAGCTTCAGCCCCTAACCTTCGTAGCCATGGATTCGCGCAGCGACGAGCAGTACCGCACCTTCGTCCAAGGCGCCTTGCAGTTTGGCCCCAGTGCTGGCACTTACACCCCTCAACTCTTGGGTACCCCTATTCATCTGCACCTTATAGTGCCAGCCATCCTGCCCCCCGCGGCCGAAACGGCACTGTTTGGATACTTCCTCGCCGCTTAATTGGGCTAGTGATTCCACTGGCAGTGGGCAAGCCGTATCTTTGCGGCCCATTAGCCAGTACTAGACTAGTACAGTGCCTTCGACTTTCTGCTTTTAACCTCTTCTACTTCATGGCTACCCGACTCAATAAATACATCAGTGAAAGTGGCGTGTGCTCCCGCCGGGAAGCTGACCGCTACATCGAGCAGGGCAGCGTGTTTGTGAATGGCAAGCGCGCTACCGTGGGCACCCAGGTAACGGGCAAGGACCGCGTGGTGGTGAATGGCAGCGTAATTGAGCCTCGCGGCGAAGAGGAGGTAGTGTACATTGCCTACAACAAGCCCCCAGGCATCACCACCACCACCACGGTAGGCGTGCGCGACAACATTATTCGGGCTATCAAGCACAGCGTGCGCCTCGTGCCGGTTGGCCAGCTCGATAAGGAGTCGCAGGGTTTGGTGCTGCTCACCAACAACGGCGAGCTGGTAAATAAGATCTTGCGCAGCAGCCACGTGCACGAAAACGAGTACGTGGTAATGCTCAATAAGCCTATCACCGAGCAATTTCTGGAAGCTATTGCCACTGGTGCAGGCCAGCCCGGAGCCGAAGCTCAGCAAATCAAAATAACCAAGGACACGCCCTACATCTTCCGCATTTCCCTTCTTCACGATACCATCCGCCAGATTCGGCGCTGGTGCGAGCAGCTCGGCTACGAGGTGGTGCAGATGGAGCGTATTCGGGTGATGAACGTGAGCGTGAAAGCCCTGGGGGTGGGCGAGTGGCGTGACCTCCGCCCCGGCGAGCTGAAAGTATTGCAAGAAACGCTGGACCAAGCTGGCCCGGCTCCATCAGGCGCAGCCCGCCGCAAACGAACCAGCACGGCGGCCTTCTGGGGTGAGCGGCCTGCTCGGGGTGCATCTGCCAAAACTGGCCCGGCCCCTACCGGCGCCGACGCGCCCAAGCCCAGCCCCCGCTCCAAGCCTACCAACGAATGGCTGGAAATGCCCACCGAGCAGAAACCCAAACGGACTGCTCGCCCAGGCGGCGGACGCCCCGCGGGGTCGGCCGCAGCTCGACCGGAGGGCAAAAGCACTGGCCGCCCCACCCATACCGCTGGCACACGCAGCGCGGGCGGGCCAGCCAAAGGGCCAGCCGCCCCACCCAAAGGAAAACCCAGCAACCGAGGCACTCGCGGTGCCAGCCGACCAGGCAAACGCTCTTAGCCGTATACGGGCCGCCTCTACCGAGGCGGCCCGTTGCTTTTAGGCCCTGCCAATAAGAATCCTACCTTTCTAAAAAGTCTGAACCTACTAACAAACGGGCTATTATTTGCCGGCACCGTTTGAGGATCACTCAACCAAAAAAGGCCTTCTGCACATGGTAAAGGGCAATACTGCTACCTGAGGATGACAGTACAAGCAGTCTCCTGGGTGAGTCAGCGACGATGTATGAAAAGTCTGATAATAGCAAAAACTTGGATACAGAGTAGGCTAGATAGCCTGCTATGTTTGAGATGTTGGTAGCGGGCTGCTACTGCACAATGTATCACTCACTTTTTGCCTAGACTTATGCTGTCCACCAAACCATCTAACGCGTTTATAGCTGCCTCTTGGGTAGCCTTATTGGCCGGCTTGGCTGCCTTCATTATTGGCCTGTGGAATGCCCATATGCAACTCAATGAAAAAGGCTACTACTTCGCCGTGCTCATGTACGGTCTGTTTGCGGCCATTTCCTTGCAGAAATCAGTGCGCGACCAACTAGAGGGCATTCCGGTAACCAGTATTTACTACGGTCTTAGCTGGTTTTCTACCCTCTTGGCCATTGCCCTGCTGGTAGTGGGACTGTGGAACGCAACCCTCCTGCTTAGCGAGAAAGGTTTTTATGCTATGGCCTTTGCACTGAGTTTATTCGCTGCCATTGCCGTGCAGAAAAATACACGCGACGCCCACGGCCGCACCCCAGAATCGGCCGCTGAACCCAGCTGAATATATTAAGTTAGCGGCGCCGGTCTCTAGTGACCTGGAATGAAGAATGACACAAACTGCGAAAGAAAAGATGTTGGCGGGCGAGCTGTACTTGGCCAACGACCCCGAACTAGTAGCCGAGCGTATTGAGGCCAAAGCCCGCTGCCACCGTTACAATCAGGAGCCCGTACACCTCAACCGGGAGATACTGGCCGAGCTGCTCGGCTACGAAACCGACGCCACTTAGAAACCCCGCTCCGCTGCGACTACGGCTATAATGTGCGGCTCGGGCGCAACGTCTTTGCCAATTATAACCTGACTATTCTGGACTGCGCCCCCGTCACCATCGGCGACAACGTGTTCATTGCCCCCAATGTGCTGCTGACCACGGCGGGGCATCCGGTAGAGGTCGGGCCCCGGGTAGAAGGCTGGGAATTTGCCAAGCCCATCACCATTGGCGACAACGTGTGGTTGGGTGCGGGGGTACTAGTGATGCCCGGCGTAACCATTGGGGCCGGTACTACCATTGGGGCCGGTAGCGTAGTCACCCGCGATATTCCGGCTGGCGTGGTGGCCGTGGGCAACCCATGTCGGGTACTGCGCAGCATTTAGGTAATGCATGCAGCCCTTGAGCAAGTCTATCGGCGCTTTGCTCGCTACCGCCTGCGTCAGCCCCTGGAAGCCTGTCCTTGCTGCATTACCCCAGCCGAAAACGCCCTTCTGTGGACAGTGCCACTCCGGCAGCTTTCCGAAGAGCAGTTGCGACGCTACGCCTTCAAAGCTATGACCACCTGGGGTAGCGCCGAGGATTTTCGCTACTTCTTGCCGCGCCTACTACACTTAGCAAGCCAGCCCGCATCGAAGATTGACAAGGAGGTTTTCTTCGGTAAAATCGGGCTGGCGGGCTGGGCAACGTGGCCGCCCCCCAACCAAGAAGCAGTGCGGACTTTTCTGCTAGCCTGGTGGCAGCACCACATTCGGAAGGAAGACTTTTTTGAGCAGGAGCTATTAAGCGGCTTGGTGGCGTTGGTGGGCAATCTTGCACCCTTGCTAGCAGCCTGGCAGATTTCTTTTGCTGATCGTAGCTTTTCAAACTTGGTTAGCCTGCTGGAATATTTTGATGATTTTGTGCCTGCCTTACGCCGCAGCCTCCCGCAGGCAGACCTGGTTGCGGCGAGTAGTAAGCAGCTGAACCAGTGGCTTGTGGCGCAGCTCCCCATTTTGGAGCAAGGCTTTTTCCAATATATTTCTACCGATTCTGACTTTGCTGCGCGCATCAGTAGAGCCCACACCGTAGCTAGTCTTCTGCCAGCATAAGCATGAGAGAGGGTCTCATAATGCCAAGGCGTTTCATCTGCCAGAATCTAGTTCTCGTGTATCTTGCGGCCTGCGGCGTAGCTGTAGCTACCGGCAGGCTGCCCTTTTTGGCCACCTCTTCTACCTAAAACCAGAAACTACTTCCTCCCCACCCCATGATCCGTACCGACTGGACTCTCGACGAAGTAAAAGCTATTTATAACCAGCCCGTATTGGAACTGGTAACGCAGGCGGCCGCCATTCACGCCGAAACCCAGGCCACCGGCGAAGTACAGGTATGTACGCTGCTGAGCGTGAAAACCGGGGGCTGCCCCGAAGACTGTGCCTACTGCCCTCAGGCTGCCCGCTACCACACCGGCGTGCAAGCCCACAAGCTGCTGCCCGACGCCGAAGTACTGGCCGCAGCCCAGCGCGCCAAAGATGGCGGCAGTACCCGCTTTTGCATGGGCGCCGCCTGGCGTGAAGTGCGCGACAACCGCGACTTCGACCGGGTGCTGAATATGGTAACCGAGGTAAACAACATTGGCCTGGAAGTATGCTGCACCCTGGGCATGCTGAACGAGTACCAGGCCGAGCGCCTGAAAGAGGCCGGCCTCTACGCCTACAACCACAATCTGGATACTAGCGCCGAGCACTACTCTGAAATTATTACAACCCGCACCTACGACGACCGCCTCAACACCTTGGAGCACGTGCGCAAGGCCGGTATTTCGGTTTGCTCGGGTGGCATCATTGGCCTGGGTGAAACTGATGAGGACCGCATTGCCATGCTGCACACGCTGGCTACCCTACCCGCCCACCCCGAGTCGGTGCCGGTAAATGCGCTGGTGCCGGTGGAGGGCACGCCCCTGGCCGCTCAGCCCCGCGTGAGTGTTTGGGAAATGCTGCGCATGATTGCCACGGCCCGTATTCTGATGCCGCGCACCATGGTACGCCTTTCGGCTGGCCGCCAAGAGATGCCCGTAACGGAGCAGGCTCTCTGCTTCCTGGCGGGGGCCAACTCTATCTTCTCCGGCGAGAAGCTGCTGACTACTCCCAACCCCGATTTCGACGCCGATAAGCAGATGTTCGCGCTACTCGGCCTCAAGCCCCGCAAGTCGTTCAAGGACGTACCCGAAGGCGCTGTAGTGCTCGGCAAAGAAACTGCCCCGGTAGTAGCATAAGTATCGGCTACGCTCGTAAAGCGCCTGTCATCCTGAGCGGCGCGAAGACCTCTATAGAAGGCAACTCTTTTACGGAGGGCTTGCCTGCTGTAGAGGTCTTCGCACTGCCCAGGATGACAGTTCCTTTTTACCCGGCTCCTTTTTCTCCGGTTGATTTTATGCCTACTCCTTCCCCGCTTCACCAGCGCCTAGCAACGCACTTAACCCAGCGAGAAGCCGAGGGCACGCGCCGACGGCTTACGCTGCCCGCAATGGGCCTCGTTGATTTCAGCTCCAACGACTACCTGGGTCTTAGCCGTCACCCGGCAGTGCAACGAGCTGTGCAACAGGCGGTGGAAGCTAGCGCAGGTAGCACCGGCTCACGCTTGCTTACGGGCAACTCCGCTGCCGCTGAGGAGCTAGAAATTCAGCTCGCACGGTTTCATCAGGCGGAAGCGGCACTGCTGTTTAACTCCGGCTACGCGGCCAACATGGGGTTCTTTGCGGCCGTGCCCCGCCGCGGCGACACGATTCTGTACGATGAAGCCTCGCATGCCTCGGTGAAGGATGGTATCCGTAGCAGCTTCGCTACGGCTTGGAGCTTCCGCCACAATGATCTAGCCGACCTAGAACGGAAGCTAGTCCGTGCTACGGGAGCGGTATTCGTGGCCGTGGAGGCCCTGTACTCCATGGATGGCGACATGGCCCCGCTGCCGGAGCTAACCGCGCTGTGCCAGGCGCGGGGGCTGTACTTGGTAGTAGATGAAGCGCACACCAACGGGCTGTACGGGCCGCGGGGCGAAGGCTTGGTAGTAGAATTGGGACTTCAGGAGGAGGTATTTGCCCGCGTGCTGACGTTCGGAAAAGCCCTAGGGAGCCAGGGAGCAGCCATAGTGGGCCCGGCCATCCTGCGCGACTACCTCCTGAACTTCAGCCGACCCTTCATTTATACCACGGCTTTGCCCCCACTCACCATAGCTGGCCTCATAGCAGCCTATCAGGTGCTGCCCACCTTTGCGGCCGAACGGCAGCAGCTATTTGCCCTTTCTGACTACCTCAAGGCTACTCTTAATGCGGTGCCAGGCCTCCGGGTACCGGCAGAGAGTCATATCATCCACCCCGTATTTTTCACCGATTCATTTACGCCTGCGCACGTGCGGCAACTGGCCGGCACTGCCCACCAACATGGGTTTGATGTGCGCCCAATTGTGTCGCCCACAGTGCCCGTGGGCACCGAGCGGCTGCGGCTCATCGTGCACGCCTACAATACCCAGGCGGAAATTGATGGGTTGGCGGAGGTATTGACCCAGGCCGTCGCAGCTAGAACTTAGGAAGCCTACCACGCCCAGCCGGGGTAACTCCGCGCATGGTATAGCTACGGTATGCAAGGCTATACCTGCTGGGTTTGGAAACCCCGGGCCCACTAAGAAACTGCCGCATTGTGACGGTAACGTATAACCCAGGCGCCAGCTGCCTACGCTAGGTGCTACTTGCTAATTTGCCCTTGGAACGACTTTTCATCACCGGCATCGGCACTGATGTCGGCAAAACCGTGGTTTCGGCCATTTTAACCGAAGCCTTACACGCTGATTATTGGAAGCCCGTGCAGGCGGGCCTTGAGCCAGCCACCGATGCAGGCACCGTGCGCCGTTTAGTTAGCAACCCAGTCAGCCACTTCTGGCCCGAGCGGTACCGGCTGCAACTACCGGCCTCGCCCCACGCTGCGGCCGCTGCCGAGGGTATCACGTTGCGGCCCAATGATTTTCACCTACCTTCCACCACCAATCACCTACTGGTGGAAGGGGCGGGTGGTCTGCTAGTACCCCTGGCTTCCGGCTTTCTCATAGCCGACTTGATTCAGCACCTGAACCTGGAAGTGGTAGTAGTGTCGCGTAATTACCTGGGCAGCATCAACCACACCTTACTCACGCTGGAAGCCCTGCACGCCCGCGGCTTACGCGTGCGGGGACTGGTATTCAATGGAGACCCCAATCCGGCCACTGAGGAGTTCATTGCTCAGCACACCGGCGTACCAATAATGCCCCGAATTTCGCCCGAGGCTGAGGTTTCAACTGAAATGGTGAGCCGCTACGCCGCCGAGTTTCGGGAGTGGTTTGGGCAATAAGCTGCCCTACTTATTCTGTTTAGCGCAACTGGCTGTGGCACTTCTTCTACTTAATAATCATGCAGTTGACTGCGCAAGTCTGTTTTTCTTCAACTACTAGAGCAGGCTGTTCTAGTAGCTTTCGTCCTTGCTACTAGCCGGCGGGCTTCCCACATACTTGCTGCTTTCTTTGGAAACCCGCGTCGGGCCTGGCGGTTGTAGCTTTGCGGCGCCGGCCACTCCGGCCCCACCCTTATGCCTACGCTTTCCTCTACCTCCCTTGCCAACCGGGACCACGCTGTGCTGTGGCACCCCTACACCCAGATGCAAACCGCGCCCCTGCCTATTCCCATAGTTCGGGGAGAGGGCAGCTGGCTGATAGCTGAAGACGGCACCCGCTACCTTGATGGCATCTCATCCTGGTGGGTAAACCTGCACGGCCACGCCCACCCCCACATTGCCGAGCGCGTGAGCGAGCAGCTCCGGACGCTGGAGCACGTGCTGTTTGCCGGTTTCACTCACCCTACCGCCGTGGAGCTAGCCGAGCAGCTGCTGGCCTTACTACCCGAAAACCAAGCCCGCGTATTTTATTCCGATAATGGCTCGACGGCCGTGGAGGTAGCCCTAAAAATGGTGCTGCAATACTTCCACAACCTGGGCCAGCCGGAGCGTCGCACCTTTCTCTGCTTCCGCGACTCCTACCACGGCGACACCTTTGGGGCTATGGCGGTAAGTAGCCGCGGGGCCTTCACCCAGCCGTTCTGGCCTCTCTTGTTTGAAGTAGAGTTTATTGATGTGCCGGTACCTGGCCGGGAAGCCGAGGTATTGGCTCAGCTACACACGGCACTAACGCGGCCCAACGTGGCAGGCTTCATCTTTGAGCCACTGGTACTGGGTACCGCCGGCATGGTAATGTACTCACCGGCGGTACTCACCGAAATGATTCGTAGCTGCCACCAGCACGGCGTGCTTTGCATTTCTGATGAAGTAATGACCGGCTTTGGCCGCACTGGGCCGCTGTTTGCCAGCAGCTTGCTCACCGAGCAACCCGACATCATGTGCTTTTCCAAAGGGCTCACGGGCGGCACCCTAGCCATGGGCCTCACTACCTGCGCGGCGCCCATCTACGAGGCTTTCTTGAGCGACGACAAGATGCGGGCCCTGTTTCACGGCCACTCCTACACCGCTAACCCTGTGGCCTGTGCCGCGGCCCTGGCAAGCCTGGAGCTTACCCGAGCGGAACGCTGCACCCAGCAGCGCCAAGCTATTGAGGATGCCCACGCTGCCTTCCGTCGGGAAATCGAAATGCTGCCGGGCATTCGGCAGGTTCGCCACCGCGGTACCATCCTAGCGGTGGAGTACGACCCCGGCGAGGGCACCAGCTACTTTAGCCGCTTACGCGACGCCTTCTACCAGCTAGCCATCGACAGCCATGTGGTGTTGCGCCCCCTGGGCAATGTGGTGTATCTTCTGCCGCCTTACTGCACTACCGCCGAAGAGCTAACCTTGCTCTACGGCGTACTGCGCCAGATGCGCGAACTGGTCCTCGATTTCCTACCCGCCCCCACCCTGCCCGAATACCTGCATGACTGAGCCTATTGCTGAAGAGCTGGTTGTCATTCGGGGATGGGGCCGAATTTCAGCCCTGGGCGTAGCATCCACTCCATCAGCCACCAGCCCACCCCCTTTTACTACTCACGCGGCCAGCTTACCTGTGGCGGCGCTACCAGCTGCGGCCGAGGCAGCTCTGGCCGACCTCCGCCGCACGGTGCCAGCCTACCGTCAGCTCGACCGCACGGTGCTGCTGGGGCTACTGGCGGCCCGCCAAGCCATGGCCGCCGCTGGTTGGCAAGCGAATCTTACGGCACCTACCACTCCCCTAACCGTCAGTATTGGCAGTAGTCGGGGTGCTACAGGACTACTCGAGGAGTTTCACGCGGACTATCTGGCCGAGGGCACAGTACCGGTAGCAGCTTCCCCGCTCACTACCCTAGGCAACGTGGCCAGTTGGGTAGCCTTCGACGCGGGCAGCACCAACGGCGCCGCGCTCAGCCATTCCAGCACTTGCAGCAGTGCCTTTCAGGCCCTAGGCAATGCCATGGCCTGGCTACGAGCGGGCATGGCCACCCGCTTTCTGGCAGGTGGCACCGAGGCACCCCTCACCGATTTCACCCTCGCGCAGATGCGGGCTATTGGCATCTATTCGCCTTACGCGGCAGCAGAGTGGCCCTGCCGACCGGGTGCCGGCAAGCCTTCCACGTTTGTATTGGGCGAAGGAGCAGCCGTGTTTGCTTTGGAAAGAGTTAGTCGCTCTAGCCTACACGCGGAACCGTTGGCTAAGCCCGTTTTTGTGCTTGAAAGCGTTGGGTTTGGCTTCGAGGCCATTGGCAGTAAAACGGGCCTCTCCCCCAATGGGCAGCACTTTCAGCAAGCCATTCGCCAAGCCCTGGCGCAGGCCCAGGTAACGCCCGCCGAGGTAGATGCGGTGGTTCTACATAGCCCCGGCACTCCCGCCGGCGATGCCGCCGAACGGGCCGCCTTACACGCCATTTTCAGCCCCGCACTACCTGTGTTACTGTCTAACAAGTGGCTGGTTGGGCATACGCTGGGCGCGTCGGCAGCCCTCAGTCTCGACTTTGCCCTGCACGTGCTAGCAACCCAGCAGTGGCCCGTCGCACCCTTCACTACCGATTTGGCGGCTCGGACAGAGAAATCTATTCGGCGCATCCTTATCAATGCGGCAGGTTTTGGGGGCAATGCTGCCAGCGCTCTAGTTACTATGCTTTGAGACGAGCCCGCAGCAACGCCGCTTTCAAGATAGGGTAGCGATGCTGCTGCGGGCTTACTCTTTTCACCTCCTACTAGCGTGCTGAGGAACTAGTGGAATTAGCTACTTAGGCGGCTGACCCTCCGGCGGTTCAGGGGTGAGCTTTCCAGGAAAAGATGCGGGGCCGCAACGCCGTGGCTGTATCTTGCGTCTCTTGCCCAATTCTAATCTGACCTTGACTTCCAACCATGCGCCGTTCTACGCTGCTTCTGCTTTCCCTGGGCCTGAGTGCCTCCGCCTTTGCCCAAACCAAGCCCACAACCACCCCCGACCCCATCATCACCAAAATGGTGGAGGATATTTCCGAGAAAAACCTGCGCGACGACATCGACAAGCTCGTTAGCTTCGGCACTCGCCACACGTTGTCGGACACCAAGAGCAAGAAGCGGGGTATTGGCGCGGCGCGCAATTGGGTAGAAGATGAATTCAAGAAGTACAGTAAGGCCAGCGGAGGCCGCCTGAAAGTGGAGCAAGACACCTTCACCATCAAGCCCGACGGACGGCGCATCAACCGCCCCGTGGTGATGGCCAACGTCATGGCTACTCTGCCCGGCACCGACCCCACCGATAAGCGCGTGTTCATCGTGAGCGGCCACATCGACTCACGTGTGACGGACGTGATGAATGCGACGGCCGACGCGCCCGGCGCCAACGATGACGGCTCTGGCACCGTGGCTGTGATGGAACTGGCCCGCGTAATGAGCAAGCAGCAGTTTCCGGCTACCATCATCTTTGTGGCGGTGCAGGGCGAGGAGCAGGGTCTCTACGGCTCTACTCACCTAGCTAAGCGGGCCAAGAAAGAAGGCTGGAACCTAGTGGCCATGCTCAACAACGACATCATGGGTAGCTCTACGGGGCACGACCCAGAAATCAAGGACGACAAGCGCCTGCGCGTATTCAGCGAAGGGGTGCCAGCCACCGAAACGCCGGATGAGGCCCGCGTGCGTCGCACGTTGTCATCGGAAAACGACTCGCCCAGCCGCCAGCTAGCCCGCTACACCCGCGTAGCCTGCCAGCAGTACGTGCCCGGCCACGAGGTAGTGCTAGAATACCGCCCCGACCGTTTTCTGCGCGGCGGCGACCATACGCCATTTAACCAACAGGGCTTTTCGGCGGTGCGCTTCTCCGAAATGAACGAGGACTTCCGCCATCAGCACCAGGACCTGCGCACGGAAAAGGGCGAGGAATACGGCGACTACGCCAAGTTTATGGACTTTCCCTACCTGCGCAAAAACACGGGCGTTAACCTAGCTACTCTGGCGGCCTTGGCCTTGGCCCCCGCCGCCCCCGAGAACGTAGGCGTGCTCACGGCCAACCTTACCAACCGCACCGAGCTGAAGTGGGACGCGCCGAAAGCCGGCGAAAAGCCCGCGGGCTATTACGTGCTCATGCGTGAAACCAGCGCCCCGGAGTGGCAGCAGAAGTTCTTCGTGACCGACACCAAAGCCGACCTGCCTCACAGCAAAGACAACTACATTTTTGGGGTTGTATCCGTAGATGCGGAGGGGCACGAGAGCCTGGCCGTACTTCCGAAGCCCGTGCGCTAAGGGCACGGCAGTTGACAAACTACCTTCCTCCTGGTAAGTAAATGCAGAGAAATCTCCGCGCTACCCTACCATTAGGGAAATACTACCCTCCCGAAATGGTAAGGTAGCGCGCAGAGATTTCTCTGTTCAACTCTCGCACAAAGCCTGTTTCTACGCTAGAAACAGGCTTTTTTTATTCACTGCGTAGCGCTGGCATGGGGCATGTGTTATGGTAAAGCATATTCATCAGTACTACCTCTTTAGTATGACCATGTCTCTGCTTTTCTCGCTTCTGTTCGTTATTGTGTTCCTGTTGATGGGCCTGTGTATTGCTCAGGAGTATGAGCGCGCCATTGTATTTCGGCTGGGGCGCTACGTGGGACGGCGCGGGCCGGGCCTGTACTGGATTATCCCGCTTATTGAGCGCCGCACTACGGTAGACATCCGCACCAAAACCGTGGACCTGGAACAGCAGGAAACCATTACCAAGGACAGCGTAACCATTAAGGTAAACGCCGTGCTGTGGTTTCGAGTCATCAACCCCGAGGACGCCATCATCAAGGTAGCCAACGTCAACCAGGCCGTCTACCAGCTTTCTGTTACGGCACTACGCAACATTATTGGGCAGCACCAGCTCGACGAGGTTCTTAAAGAGCGTCAGCAGATCAACGCTACGTTGCAGCAGCTAGTAGATGCTGCCACTGAAACCTGGGGTGTAAAGATTGAGATGGTGGAAATCAAGGACGTGGAGATACCTGAGTCTATGCAGCGCGCCATGGCCCGCGAGGCCGAGGCCATTCGGGAGAAACGCGCCCGCATCATTAAGGCCGAAGCCGAGCTGGAAGCCAGCATCAAGCTCACCCAAGGCGCCAAACAGATGGAAGAAAGCCCCATTGCCTTAGAGTTGCGCCGCTTGCAAATGCTCTCCGAAATCGGAATTGACAACAATACAACTACCATTGTAATGGTGCCCTCTAAATTTACCCAGGCTGCCAAAAGCCTGACGCAGCTAGCCGGACAAACTGGTAACTAACACCCTACCGTTGGGTAGCCTGACTACGCATCCCTAATTGGATAGACTGCTTGCTGCAATGGTAGGCAGTAAGCGCGGGCTAGGTATGCTGTGTTAGTGAGCAGGATTGCTTTTGGCATACCAGACCCACGCCGCACCAGCGTCCACAAATGCTTTCTGCCGTTGCATCCCCAGCTTATCCAGCACCCGACAGGAGGCACTATTTGCTTGCATCACCGTGGCACGCACCTCGGCTACTTGTAGCACTTGGAAGGCAAACGCCAAGCTGGCCGCGGCCGCCTCCGAGGCATAGCCCTGACCCAATATTGGGGAAGCAACCGGTAGCCAATATCGTAGTAATTGGTGCGCCCATCCACAAAGCTGTCGTTGACCAACTTGAGGCCGCACCAACCCAGAAACTCCTGGTTATCCTGGTGTACTACGGCCCACCGTCCCAGGCCATTGTGCTGGTACTGCCCCCGGATATACTCGACAATGGCGCTGGCTTCTGCCAGCGTACTGATGGGCTTGTTGGGCACGTAGCGCAGCACAGCGGGGTTCGAGTCGAGGGCCAGAATACCGGCGGCATCGGCCGCAGTTATTTCCCGCAGCAGCAAGCGGGCAGTGGTCAGGCTATTCACGGCGCCGTAGGGCGTACACCAACTCATCGTGGTATTCGCCGTTTTTGAAAAAGGTTTGGGCAAAGCGGGCTTCCAACGCAAAGCCTGCTTTTTCTAGCACGCGCTGAGAAGCCCCGTTGGTACCGAAAGGCCGCGCGAAAATGCGGTTGATGTCGAAGGTCTGGAAGGCGTAGTCTACCATGCGCGTAATGGCCTGGGTGATGATACCCCGCCCCCAGAACGGCTCGCCCAGCCAGTAGCCCAGCTCGGCGTTTTTGCGTTCAATAGCTGAGCGCGGATGCACGCCAATGCCGCCAACGGCTTCGCCCTCCACCTCAATAGCGAAGAGATGAGCAACCTCTTCGCCGCTGGCAAGCCCAATGAAGTAGCGGCCAGCTTCCTCCGTGTACGGATGCGGAAACTGGTCGTTCATGAACCGAGCAATGGCCGGATTATTGGCGTAGCGGACCAGGCTAGGCAAATCAGTCAGCGTCCACGGGCGGAGGGTGAAGGGAACGGAATTACTTGGCTTGTACATAGAACGGAATATTTGCCGTGGCTACGTTGTCGTGGCCGTCGTAGGCGTATACAAACAAGCGGTAGGCGCCTTCTTTTTGCGGGGCCGTAAGGGTAGTCTGGGCTTTGGCTCCGGCCGGAATCAGGCCCGTAATAGCCACTGGGCGGCTCTCCCGGTCGCCGCCCGACTTAAGATCGGTGCTTTCTGGCAGCAGTTCCCACCGGTAGGTTAGCTGGTCCTGGTTGGGGTCGGTAACGGCCACAGCGGCGGGGTAGCGCTGGCCGGGCTGCAAGTACACGTTGTCGGTAGCCTGCTTATTATTCAGCGTGAAACTAGCCAAGTGCGGGGCCCGATTCTTCGGCCACGCCCCGCTCCAGAGGTACTGCATCACATCCACCACCTCTGATTCTTTTCCATCTTCGGTGAAGAGCCCGTACCAGGTAGGTGTGCGCTCCTGCTTCTGCCCCCACAAGAATACGTAGGTACCTAAGCACTGCGTTTTGTCCTTGGCTACCGATGCCTCGTAGCGGCTCTGGTACACGGCCGCTTTCTGGCTGCTGGTTTCTTCTACTGAGGCTTTCCAGGGCGTAACCGGGCTTTCCCAGTGGCCGGTGGGCCACTCTGCTACTACATATGGCCCCTTCCAGCCGGTGGTGCGCACCTGCTGCGGAATGGAAGCCAGCCCCGCGTACGTGTTGATGCTCAGGATATCCACGGCCGGGCACTTGGCCTTAATATAGTCTACCTCCTGTTGGTTGAGGCCCGCCAGCACAGTACTGGTGGGGTGGTTAGGGTCTACCTCGTGAATCATTTGGGCAATTTGCTGCACCGCGTCCCACACCTTGGGGTTGGTATACTCCAAGTTCAACTCGTTGCCAATCCCCCAAAACAGCAGGTCTGGGCTGTCTTTAAATCGGAGCACATCGGCACGCAGGCGCTGCAATTGTTCGGCCACTGCCTTTGGGTCGTTGTAGTCGAAGCCATGCCGCTCACGCACCACATCCAGCCCCATCATCACTGTAAGGCCGTTTTTGTGGGCCTCGGCTAGCACCTTCTCGCCGCCCACAGTGGTCCAGGTACGAATGGAATTGCCGCCGCAAGCTTTGATACGCTCGGGGAACTGCCCCCCACCGGCACCTTTGATAAAGTATGGCTTGCCGCCGCGGAGCAACTCGTAGCGGCCATTGGTTTGCTTGACTTCCACTTTAACGGGACCTGTTTGGGCGCAAGCAACGGTACTAAGGGTAAGCAAGGATAGAAGGAGGTGGGCTTTCATGGACAGATGCGGGTAGTGAAGGCCCTATGTTAGTTAAACAGCACGGATATATTGTGCGCCTCCTGCACCTACCCTGAGCTAGCTGGGCTGTACTGAGCACCAGGCGCACCCACATGCCACTGCTTACGCCGGTGGTTAAACAAGGCGGCTCCCGGTAGCATAACTGCTAGCAGAGAGAAGCTAGCCACTTCCCAGAAGTGGAGGCCCGGCAGGCGTACCAGCACTTCGGCCACCAAGGCCACGTACAGTTCCAGCACCGACAAGTACATAAAACTGTAGTGCAGCTGCCGCCAGGAGCGCACTGGTTTCTTGCGCAGTACGGGCGCCATTCCTAGGACCAGCGTAACGGAGCTGAGGAGCGCGGCCACGTGAAAAATACCGAAGCCGTGGTATTGCCGGTAAATGGCAAATGAAGTGGTGAGCATCAGGGTCATACTACCCACGTAGCCGTACCCGAACCGCTTGTGCAGGGCACCTCGCTTGGCTAGCAGCAGCACCGCAGTCCCCAGAATTAACGAAGCTAATGCCGCTACCAGATGTAGTAACCCCCAACTGCTATAAACTACTGTAGGCATGCGGTAGGCGGCTTGGTCGGCAGCCGTCACGGCGTGCTCAAGACAAAGTCAAGGGAATAAGGGAAACTAGCTATGTGCGTTTGCTAGCAAAACAGTAGGCCCCCCATATTGTTCTTTTCGCCACTAGGGGCAGGGATTACATCCCCGCATGTCAACCCAGCCCCCTTAGCTTGCGTTATAGGGCCTACACACCATTTCCTTGTCAATCATGAGCATATTTGGTTCTGACCGCCAACCGAGCGGTACGCTAGGAGGTTTGCTTTCAGGTTTGTTTAATAGCTGGGGTGGCCAACGTGCTGCTGCTGGCGCTGTCCGTCCGGCTTCCGGTGGCTTTAACCGCAAGCTTGCTGGGGGTGCGCTGCTAGCAGCTGGCGCGGCGTATCTATACAATCGCAACAGAAATAAAAGCGTAAATACCCCCAGCTTTACCGGCAACGAATAGCCTATTCGTTGCAACAACAAAATCCCCGCTTCGCGCTGCAACAGGCACGAAGCGGGGATTTCTTTTGAGCTGATGTTCACTTCTTATAAGGCCTTACGCTCAGTACGCTTTACCTCAGGTCACCTCACGGTTAGTACTTCTACTATATAAACGTGTTTGCCGCTCTGGTTTTTTACCGTGATGCGGAAGGTTTTGCCGTTTTCCAGATTTAACGGGGCGTGTCAGCACTGATTAGGCGCAAACGCTTTGTCTAACAGAGCAATTACTTCTTCTGTCGGCCTAGCCTCAGCGTCTAGCTTAGTCAGAGGCACCACTACTTTAGGAAACTCATCCACAAAACGCATTTCCTCAAATGCAGGAATGCGGTGCTGCTGCATAATCTGCTCGAAGTGCTGCCGGTCTACGCCCCATACTTTGACAAACTTCGATTCGGCTACGTAGGCTTCCATTAGCGTTTTTTCATCTTCATAGATGAGGCCGAATTCTAGGAAGCAGTCTTGGACTAACTCCTTTTGCAGAGAGGCTAACTTTCCCAATACAAGTGCCTTATCCTGATACTCGCCATGTGTCACTTCATCTTCGTATGGACAGAAGATACAAGCACATACGCTGGGCAGCATAGCTGCTAGGTCTGTGAATAACTCCCATAAACGGGAGTTATTCACATTCACCTCGGCATAGAAGCGAAACAGTTGCTCGGGGTCTTCTACTTCCGTCAGCACAAAACCTTCAACGAACTCTACTTCCTGCCACGCATCAATTGTATCCCAATAGGAACGCGGCACGTCACTTTTTCCCGCAAATCGGGTCGTTCTAGGTATTTCTAGGCTTGACATGGCTTTGTATATTTCTCACGGCCGCGCGGCATCGTAAACACCAGCTCTCCGCCGTTCATAATGGCCTCGTGCGCGAGGAAGGGGCGGGTGAGCTTTTGGCCGTTGAGGCGGGCTTCCTTCACGTAGACGTTTTTGTCGCTCTGGTTCTTCACCGTGATGCGGAAGGTCTTGCCGTTTTCCAGGTTCAATACCGCGCCGTGCACGGCGGGGCTGCCCAGGGCGTATTCCGGGGAGCCGGGCGCGACGGGGTAGAAGCCCAGGGCGGAGAAGATATACCAGGCCGACATCTGCCCGCAGTCGTCGTTACCGCCGAGGCCGTCGGGCGTGGGGCGGTACATCTTGGGCAGAATCATGCGTACCCGAGCCTGGGTTTTGTAGGGCTGGTCCGTCCAGTTGTAGAGGTAGGCGGCGTGGTGGGCGGGCTCGTTGCCGTGCACGTAGTTGCCAATGATGCCCTCGCGGCTGATATCCTCGGTTTCAGCGAAGAACTTGTCGGGCAGATTCATCGTGAACAGCGAATCGAGGTGCTCGGTGAAGCGACGGTTGCCGCCCATTTTGGCGATAAGCGCCGTGGGGTCCTGGGGCACGTAGAGGCTGTAATTCCACGCATTGCCCTCAATGAAGCCCTGGTTGTGGGTACTCAGCACGTCGAACTCCTTGCGGAAACTACCGTCGGCAAGCTTAGGGCGCATAAAGCCGATGCGCTGATCGTACACATTCTGCCAGTTCTGAGCCCGCTTGCTGAACTCCTGGTAGATATCCTGCCGATTGAGTTTCTGAGCCATCTGGGCAATGCACCAGTCGTCGTAGGCATATTCCAAGGTTTTAGAAACCGAGGAGCCGCTTTTGTCCTCGGGCACGTAGCCCAGCTGCATGTAGTAGCCAATGCCATCGTAGCGGGCCGTACGGGCCGTAGTCACGCAAGCGTCAAGGGCCTTATTGGCATCAAAGGGAGCATTGCCTTTCAGCACAGCATCGGCAATAACGGGCACGGAGTGGTAGCCAATCATGCACCAGTTTTCATTGGCATAATGGCTCCAAATAGGCAGCATGCGCTCCACGCTCTGGTCAAAGTGGGCCAGCATGGAGCGAATCATATCGGCGTTGCGCTTGGGTTGCAGCACGTTGAACAGCGGGTGCAGGGCGCGGTACGTGTCCCAGAGCGAGAAGGTAGTATAGTTGGTGAAGCCGTCTGCCCGGTGGTTGTTCTGGTCGAGGCCGCGGTACTGCCCATCGGCGTCCATGTAGTTCGTGGGGCTCAGAAAGGCGTGATACATGGCCGTGTAGAAGTTCTCCTTATCTACCTTCTTCGGCGACGTGATGACCACTTTGCTTAGCTCCTGCTGCCAGAGTTGCTGGGCCTGGGCTTTCACCTTGTTGAAGTCCCAACCCGGTGCTTCGGTACGTAGGTTTTGGAGGGCGCCGGCAGTGCTCACGGGCGAGAGAGCAAACTTCACTTTCACCTTTTCGCCGGGCGCGGTGGTCTTAAAGTTGAAGTACATGCGCAGTTGCTCGCCGGCCAAGTCGGGGAAGTTCTTCGTCTGGTCAAACTTGCCCCAAAAGCCGCGGTAGGCCTGCTTCTTGACGTAATTGCGGCTACCGTACTCGGCAAAGGGCCTTGAGAACGTCATGGCGAAGTACACCGTGCGGGTGCGGGCCCAGCCATTGGTTTGGCGGTAGCCGGTCACGAGGGTATCATTTTCTACCCGCACGAAGGTCCACACGTTCTTGTCCGGGTAGTTGTAGATGCCATGCATCAAGTCCACAATCAGGTGGGCCTGATCAGTGGTCTGGGGGAAAGTGTACTGGTGCATTCCCACGCGGTTGGTAGCGGTCAGCTCAGCCAAGATGTCGTGGTCTTGCAGGCGCACGCGGTAGTAGCCTGGCTCCGCTACCTCCGTATCGTGGCGAAAACGGGAGCGGTAACCACGCTCAGGTTGGGTAGCCGTGCCGGGATTCAGCTGGAGCGCCCCCGTAGTAGGCATCACAAGAAAGTCGCCGAGGTCGGAGTGGCCGGTACCGCTGAAGTGGGTGTGGCTAAATCCTACAATGGTAGGGTCAGTATACTGGTAGCCAGCGCAGTACTTGTACACATCAGGGTTGTACTTGCCGTCCTGCTCGTAGCTAAGGGTGTCGGTATCGGGCGATAGCTGCACCATACCGAAGGGCACAGTAGCCCCCGGAAATGTATGTCCCATCTTCGCCGTCCCGACTATCGGATGGGCATACTGCACCAAATTTTCAGTAGGCTTTGAGGTTTGGGCGAGGGTAGGCAGGGCCGTGAGCAGCGCGGCCAGCAGCAGGAGTTTCATTAGCTTCTGGAAAGGCGGTTGAGGATAGCAAGGTAATGCTAAATGGTTTTAGCAAGTCTCTCTTCCTTGGGTATATCCCGGTTTATGTATTCACGCAGATGTAGGATTGTAATATAGATACTAGTCCCTAAGCTCACCTGTGACCATAGCTTTCATGGTGGCAGCGTAGCAATCAAAAGTATACCTATGTGCTCGACAATGACGAACCGACGCTCCAAGCCAGCATTCGCTCAGGTTAGTTTAACCTTACACTCCAGAAGTAGTGGGCAGTTCTCAACCATCGTAGTAATAAGCCTTGCCCATCTAGCATTGCTTATTAAGGACTGAGACATCTTAGCTCTTCTATCGGTAGGCAATAGTAGCCTCTCAATGCCCGTAGCTTACTACCCGCGTCACTTTCCACTGCCCGTCGCGTAGGCGCCACACCATCATGTTTTTGAAGGTACCGCAGTCGTCTTTGCCGTTCTCGACGTGGCAGAAGCGGTGTTGGTAGGTTTCCACGGCGCCGTAGCCGCTGATCGGGTAGACTTCCAGCGTGCCAGGCACGAGCTGGCGGTTCAGGCCGGTCGTTTTGTTCTGGTCAAACAGAGATTGGAAGCCTTGCATGGTTTGCTGAAAGTCAGCCAGGCCGCCTTTGTCGTGGTAGAACTCCAGGTCCTCAGCGAAGAAGGTTTGGAGTTGAGTTAGATCGTGGCGGTTAAATGCTTCAAACATGGCACTATCCTGACGGGCGATGGTGCGGTACAACGCTTTATCAACAGCTACCGATGGCCCTGCCTGAGGTACCAAACCCGGCTTGGCCGCTGAGCAGGACGCCATACTGAGTGTCAGCAGCATACCAAACCAGTAGCCTATTCCCTGCCGCCCCAGCCGACATTTTCCTTGGATCTTGTTCATACCTAACAACTATGAAAACCCGCCTCTTTATTCCGCACAGTACTGGAGATGCCGACGAGCCGGGGCGTTGCATACTACCAGCAGGCTACTAGAGTAACACAAGATAAGCGGGCGCACTTCCCCAACGCAACCGGACAGCTACGTTCAGGTGAAAACATACAATCAGAAGTCAAAGCTGATCGAACCGTCTCTACTACTTGGTGGATAGTAATACAGACAACGTGGTAGAGATGCTTCAACCAGCTTGAGCCAATTGTTCTGCTTACCTCAACAACTTTTACGTACTCCTTACCCCGCTTCACCGCGCAATATCTCCAGCGGAGGGCGCGTCAGTACATCACGGCTGTTGAATAGGCCAATGAGGACGGTGAGAATAGTAGTACCCAAGGCCAGTAGTAGTAAAGGCACCACCGACGGGGCGAAAGGAACTTCAAATACCCAGCGTGCCAACGCCCACGCGGCACCAATGGAGAGCACCAGCCCAGCCCCGGCCGCCAGTATACCCAGCAAAGCGTATTCCACTAGCGTGATGCGCAGAATCTGCCGACGACTGGCTCCTAAAGTGCGCAGCAGCACGCTTTCTTGCACGCGCTGGTAGCGGCTCACTACCACGGAGCTGGCCAGTACTAGAAGGCCAGTAGCAATGCTAAACAACGCCATGAAGCGAATCACAAAGGAAATTTTGCTCAGGATATCGTCCAGGGTTTGTAAGATCAAGCCTAGATCAATGGCCGATACGTTGGGGTAGCGGCTCACCAACTCTCGTTGCACAGCTCCGAGCACGGCGTTGTTGGGCACGCGGGTCATGAGGGCGTCAAACTGTGGTGCATCTTCTAAAACGCCACTGGGAAACACAACCAGGAAGTTCGTTTGCACGCGCGACCAGTCTACCGTGCGGGTGCCGCTCACAATAGTGGCTAGAGGCACTCCTTGCACGTTGAAGGTCAGGGTATCGCCCAGAGTTAAGCGTAGGCGCTTGAAGTACCCATCTTCCATAGAAATTCGGGGCGTCCCGTCGGCGCCTAAGGACGGTGCCTGGCCCGTTTCTAGCTTTTCGGAGGCAATAAGCTGGTTGCGGTACGTCACGCGATACTCCCGGCTAAAGGCCCGCTTGAGCCCACCCCGAGCGGTATCCTGGCGGAAGTCGGCGCTGGTGCGGCCGTTGATGGCGGCCAGTCGCATGGTTACGACTGGAACTTGTTGAAGAATGGGCAGTTGCCGCTGCTTGAGGAGCTGGCTGATGCCCACCCGTTGGCCGGGCTGAATGTCAAATAGCACCAGGTTGGGTTGCTCGCCGCTGGCTGCCAGCTGTACCCGGCCTAGCAGCAAGCCCTGCAATAGGTAGAGGGTAGCCAGCAGAAACACACCCAAGCCAATAGAAACTACTAGCGTAATGGTCTGGTTGTTGGGGCGGTACAGGTTGGCCAGTCCCTGCCGCCATACGTAGCTCCACGAGGTAGGAAAGTAACGGCGTACCATCCAGCGCAGCCCCTGGCCCAAGGCGGCCAACGCCCCAAATGCTACCAGTAAACCACCCGCAAAGCCCAAGGCCTGTTTGGCGTCGCGGGTTTGCAGGTACGCAAATCCCGTAATGAAGGCCGCAATCAGCCCAAACACCACGAAGCGCAGCGGATCGGGCCGGGTAGCATCTTCCTCAAAGGAAGCACGCAACGTACGCAAGGGCGATACGCGCCGAATACTCAGCAAGGGCAGTAGGGCAAATAGTATGGCCACTAATACTCCCGTGATAATGCCCTGAACCACCGCCGCCCACGATACGGCGACTTGCACAGCAACGGGCAAGAAACCCGCAAATACGCGGGGAAGCAGTAACTGCACCATTGTGCCCAGCCCCGCCCCCACTACGGCTCCTACCAAGCCCATGAGAGCTATCTGAAGCAGATAAATCTGGACGGCTTGCCAGCCACTGGCGCCCAGGCAGCGCAAAACGGCCACCGCAGCTACTTTTTCCCGCACGTACAGGCTCACCGCGCTAGCTACCCCCACGCAGCCGAGCAGCAGGGCTACAAAGGCTACTAGGTTCAGAAACCGGGTGAGGTCGGCAAAAGAACGGCCGGTTTGCTTTTTGCGACTGGCTACGGTGTCGGTATCCAGATTTGCTTCCTCGAAGCGAGCTTCCAGAGGCTTGATAAGGGCCTCCACATCGGTGCCGGGCGCAAACTGGTAGTAGGTGCGGTACTGGATGCGGCTGCCGCGCTGCACGAGCCAGTTTGCGCCAGCAGCCCCCCAGGAATAAACACCGTGGGCGCCACGGCCGCACTAAAGCCCGACTGCCCCGGCGTTTTGAGCACCCGCCCGGCAATACGAAATGTGAGCTTCCCTACCTTAATAGAGTCGCCGGGACGGGCGTTGAACTGCACCAGAAGCGCATCATCCACCAAGCCAGGCGCTGCCCTGGTCCTGCTGCTTGCCGGAACAGGGGCACCGCGCCGGCCGGCTGCACTTCCCACGTGCCGTAGTACGGAAAGCCGCCCGTAAGGGCCCGCACCTGCGCCAGCCGTACCCCCTGCCTTTCGGGAACTGCACGAGGGAGGCAAATGCTACCTCATTGCTGCGGGTACCCCCTAGCCCACGCAGCGTGGGCTGCAACTCAGCCCTAACCGGCTGGGTAGACGAGATTACCAAATCGGCACCCACCAGCTCGCGTGCTTGCTCGTTGATGCTACGGGCCAGGTTGTCGCCGAACCCGTTAATGCCCACTAGTGCCGCAATGCCCAGCACAATAGCTGAAATAAAAAGCAATAAGCGGGAGCGACTACGGCGGCTGTCGCGCCATGCCATGCGCCAGAGCCACCCCAGGCCTGGCCGCGCTTTCGGAAGGCTACTCATGAGGTGGGAGTAGGCGTTATGGCCCGGTCAGAGAAGGAATCGGATACTACGGTGCCCCCCTTGATGCGCACTACCCGCTGGGTCTTGGCGGCCAACTCCAGATCATGCGTCACCAACACCAACGTGGTACCAGCTTCGCGGTTCAGCTCAAACAGTAGCTCCACCACCGTGGCACTGGTATCGGCATCCAGGTTGCCGGTGGGCTCATCGGCAAACAGAATTTTAGGCCTGTTGGCGAAAGCCCGAGCCAGGGACACGCGCTGCTGCTCGCCCCCGGAAAGCTGGGTAGGGTAATGGTGGCCCCGGCCAGCCAACCCCACGCGCTCCAACAGGTTCTGCGCCGTTTTCTCGCCGCCCTGAATACCGCGTAGCTCCAGGGGTACCAGCACGTTTTCGAGGGCCGTGAGCGTGGGCAGTAGTTGAAAATTCTGGAAAATGAAGCCTACGTACTCGTTCCGCACCGCGGCGCGCTGATCTTCACTGAGGGTATCCAGCTGAATACCGTTGAGCCATACGCTGCCCGACGAAGCCCGGTCAAGGCCGGCGCACAGCCCCAGCAGGGTGGTTTTGCCGCTGCCCGAGGGGCCCACAATAGAAAAGGTGTCGCCGGGTTGCAGCTCGAAGCTGACGGACTCTAGCACAGTAAGCTGGCGCCCAGCACTGGCGTAGGATTTGGTAAGATTTTCGACTTTGAGCATGAAGCGAGAGTGAGAAAGCTACCCACCTGATGTAGGGCACGCCTTCGGAAGACAGATTAGGTTGGGAGTTGGGCCGACAGCAACTTGCTAGACGTTTCAACCACGCGGGTACCTTCTCCCGTTACGTACCAATCAGGAAAAGATTTCTTACCGCATGAAAACAGCTTCATTCTTCCTTCGCTGCTGGCTAGCACTTACCATACTGACCGGCTGCAATACGAACACCCAGCCGGCGACTGACCCGGCGGCTACTACCCCTCCCACCGCGGCCACGCCAAGTACCCCGGCTACCCCACCGGCCATTGGCAAGCAAACCATTTTGTTTTTTGGTAACAGCATTACGGCGGGCCTGGGAGTCGATCCGGAGGAGGCCTTCCCCGCCTTAGTAGGTCAGAAGATAGATTCCGCCGGCCTGGGTTACACCATTCAGAATGCGGGCCTTAGCGGCGAGACTACGGCCGGTGGCCGCAGCCGTGTGGGCTGGGTACTGCGCCGCCCGGTAGCGGTGTTTGTGCTGGAACTCGGCGGCAACGACGGCCTACGGGGCCTCCCCCTTTCCGACACGCGCCGCAACTTGCAGGCCATCATCGACACTGTACGCCGCCGTAGCCCCCAGGCACAAATTGTGCTGGCCGGCATGCAAATACCGCCCAACCTAGGCGCCGACTACGCCACGCAGTTCAAGCAACTCTACGCCGACTTGGCCCGGCAGAACAAGCTTGTTCTTATTCCTTTCCTGTTGGAAGGCGTGGGCGGGGTAGCCCGCCTGAATCAGCCAGATGGCATTCACCCCACGCCTGCCGGGCACCGCTTGGTAGCTCGCACCGTTTGGGCCATCTTGCAGCCTCTGCTGCAAAAACCAGCCGCTACCCAGCAGCCATAAGCTAAACTATGCACCAGGGGTGGCACACACTAGGCTGGTAACAGGACCGGAGCTTCACTTGCTAGCCCTGAGACAAAACCAGGAACATAGTAAAATTCTAATCTAAAAGATTCGGGCTTTTACCTCAAAAATGGGTTGTTCTTTAACCGGTGAGTTCCCACTCACCTAACCCAGCTCTTACCTTCACCGTTGCCCACTAGTGGCTGTTTTAGGTGTGACATAAGTGTATAACCCTGTTGCCTGACGGCACTAAAAAGGCCTTCTACTACGTGTAGAAGGCCTTTTTGTGTTTGCATTTGCAGTGCTTACGCCTGCATATTTGGAGAAGGCACGTTTTGAATTACGCAGTGCAGCGCTACTGCTTGCCGCTCTTCTCGCCGCTCAATACGGCCTGACGGGGCTTCACTTGTGCTACCCATTTGTTCTCTTTCCTACCAACCAAAACACCATGAAAAACACATTACGCACTCTTGTGGGCGCGGCGGCTCTGCTGCTACTCCGTCATTCCGCAGCCGAGGCGCAAACTTACCAGCAGGTTTGGGCCGATGAGTTCAACGGCAGCATTAGCTCCGATTGGGTATTTGAAACCGGCGGCGGCGGCTGGGGCAACAATGAGAAGCAATACTACCAGCGGGCCAATGCCACGGTAGCCAACGGCAACCTGCTCATCACGGCTAAGCGAGAAACCGTGGGCGGCATGCCCTACACCTCCGCCCGCATGAAAACCCAGGGTACCCGGGAGTTTAAATACGGCAAAATAGAGGCCCGCATGAAGCTTCCGTTGGGTCAAGGGCTGTGGCCTGCCTTCTGGATGCTGGGCGCCAACATCAACACCGTCAGTTGGCCTGCCTGCGGCGAAATTGATGTCATGGAGCACATCAACGCCGAAAACAAAGTGTACGGCACGGTACACTGGGACAGCAATGGCCACGCCGAGTACGGGGGCAATATCATTACGACACCCCAGGACTACCATGTATATACCGTGGAGTGGAACGCCAGCGCTATTCGCTGGTTTGTGGATGGCACCAAGTACCACGAAATCAATATTGCCAACGGCACCGGCAACACGGAGGAGTTTCAGCGCCCTTTCTTTCTGCTACTGAACCTGGCCGTGGCGGGCAACTGGCCCGGCCAAACCGTGGATGAAAGCAAGCTACCGGCCACCATGTACGTAGACTACGTGCGGGTATACCAGCTTACTTCCTCGCCGCCTCCTACCACCTCCAGCACAACCATTCAGGCCGAAAGCTACAGCTCAATGAACGGAGTACAACTGGAAACCACTTCCGATACTGGTGGCGGGCAGAACGTGGCCTACATTGACCAGGGTGATTGGATGGCGTATAGCAACGTTACGTTTCCTACCTCCGGCACCTACACCATTGACTACCGCGTGGCTAGCCCATCCGGTGGTACGCTTTCTTCGGACCTGAATGCGGGCTCTATCCAGTTGGGAAATACGACCATTCCAGCTACGGGCGGTTGGCAAAACTGGACTACGGTTTCTAAGACGGTGAGCATCAATGCGGGCACCTACAATTTCGGGGTATTCGCCCAAACCGGCGGCTGGAACCTCAACTGGATTCGCATCACCAAAACTGCGGCCCGCACGGCCCTGGCCTCTACTGATGCCCAAGTCTCCGCTGACTTAAAGCTGTACCCAAATCCCGCAACCGACCAGCTGCGCGTGGAGGCAGCCGGCAGCCTAACGGGTAGCCACTACCAGATTTTAGATGCCAGTGGCAAGACCGTGGGCACCGGAGCACTGCAATCTTCTACCGTCAATGTATCGGCACTGAAAGCCGGCATGTACTTGTTGCAAATTCAAACCAGCAAGGGCGAAATACTAACGCGCCGCTTTAGCAAGTAGGCCGTCCTGAGCAGGAAATTATTGCTCTACCCGGGGGTAAAGAGTGCCTTTGCTACTTCGATGGGCAGAGCTATTCTTTACCCCCTAGTAGTTTGATAAGGGCATGAAAACCCTACGCTTATGCAAGGCCGCTACGGGAAAATTTTGCCTGAGCCGCTGGTCTTTGCCACGAAAACGCTTTACTTGCGGCCGCAAATGGATGCCGCCGCCTCGTTTGGCACCGGTCCATTGCCCGAACATATGACTCTTGCTACTACCGTATGTACCTCTCGCCTAGCGCTGGCTGTTGCCAGCCCAGTAGGCGTGTGCGTACTGGTAAGCAAGGGTAGCAAGCACATGGCGGGCTCGTCCGCGGGCCTGCTGATGGTCAAGAAATCGAAGAAACGTAACCCGATCTGACCGTCGCACCTGTTCGTCGTACCCGAATATGAATGTAAGCGCCGGTCCTCCCAGGATCGGCGCTTTTTTTTTTACCCTTACTTGCTTTCGCCCGCAACCTCTTGGGCTTTTCACCGCCACTTACCTCCCGTTTTTCACCGTTTATGAAAGTTTTAAAGTTTGGCGGCACGTCCGTCGGGTCGGCGCAACGCATGCGCGAAGTAGCAGAGCTGATTCATGCCCCGCAGGAGCGCCGCATTGTGGTACTCTCGCTATGTCGGGCACTACCAATGCGTTGGTGGAAATTGGCCGCCTGCTGTACGCCGGCGACACCGCTGCGGCCACGGCCAGCATTGAAGCCCTGCGCCAGCGCTACCACCAGGTAGCCAGCGAGCTGCTCCCCGACCCGGCCGTAGCCACGGAAGCCATTCAAGACCTCGATCAGCGGTTTGAAGCAGTGCGGGAACTGACGCACGCGCCGCTTTCTGCCGATGGGGAACGGGTAATTCTAGCCCAGGGTGAGCTGCTCAGCACCCTGCTCTTCCACCGCTACTACACCCGCGTGCTGGGCCGGTCGGCGGTGCTACTGCCAGCGCTGGACTTTATGCGCCTCGACCAAGACGAGGAGCCGGATGCGGCTTTCATTCGGGAACACCTGGCTACTACGCTGGCTCCGCACGCTGCGCAGTCGCTATTTATTACCCAGGGCTACATCTGCCGCAGTGCCCAAGGCCACATCGACAACCTAAAGCGCGGGGGTTCTGACTATTCGGCTTCCCTGATTGGGGCTGCTGCCGATGCTTCCGAAATCCAGATCTGGACGGACATTGACGGCTTGCACAACAATGACCCGCGCGTAGTGGAGGGCACCTACCCCATCCGGGAGCTGTCGTTCGACGAGGCCGCGGAGTTAGCCTACTTCGGGGCTAAGATTCTACACCCCAGTTCGGTGCTCCCCGCCCGCCAGCACGGCATTCCAGTGCGCCTGCTCAACACCATGCAGCCCGACGCACCCGGCACCCTTATTTCGGCTAAAACTGGCGCCGAAGCCATCAAGGCCGTTGCGGCGAAAGACGGTATTACGGCCATCAACGTGAAGTCGAGCCGTATGCTACTGGCCCACGGTTTCCTGCGCACCCTATTTGAGGTGTTTGAGCGGTACCGTACGTCCATCGACATGATTACAACTTCGGAAGTAGCCGTATCGCTTACTATCGACGATGCTACCCGCCTACCCCAGATTTTGGAGGAGCTACGCCGCTTCGGCACGGTGGAGGTAGACGAAAACCAGAGCATTATCTGCCTGGTGGGCAACCTGGAGCACGACGCCCACGGAGCCGCTAACCAAGCGTTTGCCGCCCTGCGCGACATTCCAGTGCGCATGATTAGCTACGGTGGCTCGCCTAACAACATCAGTATTCTGGTGCACACCAACGATAAAATGAGTGCCCTCAAGGCCCTCAATGCTGGCTTGTTTCAGCGGTAGTCCCATAGTATTCACTTCCAACCCCGCCTCACGTTGTGCGCAGGGCAGCTAGCGTGCTAGCGTTTGTTTTCGTCACCCGACTGTTGTCATGACTTTTCAACTTCCTGGGCAGCTGGCAACCCAGCCTACCCCTTTTTACTACTACGACCTTGCCCTGCTAGATCAGACCCTGACGGCTTTGCAAGCGGCCGCCCAACCGGGCAATTTTCAGGTGCACTACGCCCTGAAAGCAAATTTCAACCTGCCTATTTTGGCCCGCATCAAAGCCCACGGCCTGGGGGCCGACTGCGTGAGTGGTGGGGAAGTGCAACGCGCGTTGGAAGCGGGGTTCGCGCCCGACCACATCGTGTTTGCGGGGGTTGGCAAGTCTGATGCAGAAATCAACCTGGCCCTGGCCGCTGACATCTTCTGCTTTAATGCCGAATCGGTGCCGGAGTTGCAAGTGCTAAACGAACTAGCGGGGGGCCAGGGCCGCCGGGCGCGCGTGGCCCTGCGCATCAACCCTAACGTGGATGCGCATACCCACCCCCACATTACCACGGGTCTGGATGCCAATAAGTTCGGCATCAGCCTGCAAGACCTGGCCGGTGTGGTAGATAGCCTGGATAGCTTGCCGCACCTTGAGCTGGTAGGCCTGCACGCCCACATTGGCTCGCAGATTACGGAGCTGCACGTGTTTGCGGAGCTGAGCGCCAAGCTCAATGAATTGCAGAGCTGGCTGGAAGGCCGTGGCCACCAGCTACCCCACCTCAATGTGGGCGGCGGCCTGGGCATCAACTACCAAGACCCCGATGCGCAGCCCATCCCCGATTTTGCCGCCTACTTTGGCATGTTTACGCAGCACCTAGCTCGTCGCCCAGGCCAGCAGGTGCACGTGGAGTTGGGCCGGGCGGTGGTAGCGCAGTGCGGCACCTTGGTAAGCCGGGTGCTTTACGTGAAAGAAAGTCAGCAAGTGCGGTTCGCCATTCTTGATGCGGGCATGACGGAGCTGATTCGCCCGGCACTGTACGGTAGTCACCACCACATCCAGAACCTGAGCAGCCAGGGCGTGGCGCTACCCTACGATATCGTAGGCCCTATTTGTGAGTCGTCGGATACGTTTGCGAAGGGCACTCTCCTAGCCGAAACCAAGCGCGGCGACCTGATTGCCATTCGTTCGGCTGGGGCCTACGGCGAGGTAATGTCTTCGGGCTACAATCTGCGGGAAAAGGCCGCTGCGGTCTACCAATAGCCGTTTCTGAGAATCAACAATAAAAAAGGCTAGGCGTATTGCCTGGCCTTTTTTGTGCTAGGGGTACGGCTACCACCAAACCGTCCACTTTCCTAATTTTTGCTGCTGGCTGAAGTAGCGCAGCATCCACTGGCGTTCCGGGCGCAGTTCGCCCTTCACGAGCAACACGGGGTGTTGTAGCAGCAAGCTACCGAGGTAAGGCTCCTGCCGGGCGTCTTGCAGGTAAATCAGGTTCCGGCGCCAGGTGTCATTGCGCTCAAACTGGGTTTCCCGCTGCAGGCTAGAGTTACCGTCGTGCAAAGAAACGGGTAGCTTCTCCAGCTCGAAGGCCAAGGATGGCAGCAACTCGTTGTACACCAGCACTTGGCGGGTTTGCAGTTGCTTAGCGCGGATGAACTCGGCTAGTGGCCTGCTGCCGTTGAATGCCAGCTCATTTTGCTGCATAATGGGCTTGGCCGTGAGCAGCAATGTCACTGTAAACACCACCGTGGCGACCAACAGGCGGGGCGCAATGCGCACTTGGTTCCAGAGCGTGAGTAGCAACACCAGTACCAGCACTCCGGCGGCGGGCCACACCGTTGTAATGGGCTTGACCTCAAAGCCCAGGTCAACTACCGTAGTGAAGATGGGCAGCACGCAAAGTAAGCCGAGCAGCAACCCATAAAAGGCCACAATGCCCACGTACCACCGATGCAGTGCGGCTTCGGTGCAGCGCCCCAGGTAGTACACCGTGAGCAGCACTACCCCAGGAAATATGGGCAGCACGTACAGCAAGAGCTTGGATTTGGACAGTGAAAAGAACAGCAGCGGCACCAGCACCCAGAAAATCAGCACATTTTGCCACGGCCGAGGCACCGTACTCCAAGGCGTTTTGATGGCCCGTACAACCAGCGCTATGGCCCAGGGCAAGCTAGTAGCGGGAGCCAGCACGAGGTAAAACCACCAGGGCTTAGCTCGGTTGAAGGTGGCGGCGTTGGCAAAGCGCTCCACGGTGTGCTCAAACAAGAAATAGCGCAGAAAGGCCGAATTTTCGGCTACCAGGTAGCTATACCAGCTGAGGCCTACCACCAGAAATAACCCCAGGCCCAGCCAATGATGCCCCGTAAAAGGCCGCCTGATTTGCCCCTCTTTGAAGTAGTGCCCAACTACCGCCATCAGGGGCAACACAAAGCCTACGGGGCCTTTGGTGAGGAAAGCTAGCCCCAGCCCTACCCAAAATAGGTATAGCCACCGGGCCCCGCCTCCCGCGTAGTAGCGCAGAATACCGTACGCAGCGGCCAACTCTAGCGTGGCCAAGTAAGCGTCGGTGGTGACGTTGAGGGCCGAGATAAGCACCACTGGCAGCGTGCCATAGATAACGGCCGCGGCCAGCGCCCGGGCTCGGTCTTGCTGAAATAGCAGCAGCCCAAGCCCATACATGAGCACTACTTGCAGCAGCACGGCCAACACGGGCAGCAAGCGTACGCCCATGGTAGTTTTGCCGAACAGGCCCAGACCGGCCGCAGTAAGCCAATACGTGAGTGGGGGCTTGTGGAAGTGATAGATGCCTAGCAAGCGGGGGTGCAGCCAGTCCTGGCCGACTAGCATCTCACGCCCAATTTCCGAGTAGCGGGCTTCACTGCTTTCCAGCGGACCCCAGCTACCTAAGTTCAGCAAAAATGCCGCGCTCAATCCTAGAAGAAAAAGCCAGAGCCAGCGGCGGGAAGTCATGGGAAAAGGCATAAGGGGCAGCGCAGCTAGCAGGGTGAAACGGGGAGCAAAGTTAGCCACAAAGCTAGGCCGAAGTAAGGTTTGGCCCAGGCAGGGTGCCGGAATAGCGGCACCTAGTCTCTTAGGAACACGGCTGAGCCTAGGCATGCTGCGTAGGTCAGGCGCTACCCCTCGCCTAAGGCCGCACTACACAACTCAAAACTTACTCATAGTCAGCAACTAACCTGGCACTCACTGGTTACATGTGGCGTACCCACCTCGTCTGCTGCCATGAAAATTCTCCTTACCGGCGCCACCGGCTATATCGGTCAGCGCCTGCTGCCACTACTGGTAGAAATGGGTCACGAGGTAGTGTGCCTCGTGCGCGACCCGCGCCGCTTCGAGCTGCCTGCTGCTCTGGTTTCTCGCGTGACCGTAGCCGCCGGCGACCTGCTCAAGCCCGATTCATTGGCCGCCCTACCGCTCGACATTGAGGCGGCGTACTATTTGGTGCACTCCATGAGTGGGCACGACAAAAACTTCTACCGCTCGGAGCAGGAATCGGCCCGGCACTTTACTACCTACCTCAACCGCACTACCGCCCGCCAAGTCATCTACCTATCGGGCATTGCCAACGACCGGGCCCTGAGCACCCACCTTCGCTCCCGCCGGGCAGTAGAGGCTGTGCTGGAAGAAGCCCAAACGGCGGCCCTCACGGTACTGCGCGCCAGCATCATCATTGGGTCGGGGTCGGCTTCCTTTGAGATTATCCGCGACCTAGTGGAAAAGTTGCCCGTGATGGTGACACCGCGCTGGCTGAACTCGCGCTGCCAACCCATCGGCATCCGCGACGTGATGCACTACCTCACGGCCGTGCTGGACAACCCGGCTGCGCTGGGCTGTTCCTTTGATGTTGGTGGCCCTGATGTGCTTACCTACCGCCAGATGCTGCTGCAACTAGCCGCTGTGCGGGGCTACCGCCGCTACATTGTGACGGTGCCAGTGCTCACGCCCCGCCTGTCGTCGTGGTGGCTGTATTTGGTTACCAGCACCACCTTTTCCTTGGCCCAAAGCCTAGTGGAAAGCCTGCGCAACGACACGGTAATGGACCCTGCCCGCAGTATTGCCGCAGTGGTACCGCACGCGTGCATGGGCTACCAGGCCGCCGTGGAGCTGGCGTTTCAGCGCATTGAGCAGAACGAAGTGCTCAGCAGTTGGAGCGACGCTCTGAGTAGTGGCGTGATGCCCCGCAACTACATGGACCACATCCAGATTCCGCAGTACGGCTTGCTCACCGACCGCCAAACCCTGCGCTTTACCCGCCCCCTCCAGGAGGTGCTGCAAAATGTGTGGAGCATTGGGGGCGAGCGGGGCTGGTACAAGGTAGACTGGCTGTGGCGGGTGCGCGGCCTACTTGATAAGCTGGTGGGCGGCCCGGG
>NZ_JZIR02000064.1:0-45505 GCF_000961955.2 Hymenobacter sp. AT01-02 | reverse complement strand
AGTGGTTGTTTTCCAATTCACGCTTGGCCCGCTCGGTTTCAAACAGCTCGCTAGTAATGCGTAGGCCGCTGCTGATAATCCACACCAGAATCCCAATCATCACATTCCTTGGGGGGGGCGCGAATGGGGGACGCCGTTCGGCGGCCGTGGGGGGCGCTCGGGGCGGTTAAACGCGAGGCGGTGCAGCAGAAAGGGAGTGTACACTACCCCCAACAGCAGCAAGGCAATGGCGAAGTACGTTGCCATCTTGCGCCGGGTAAATAGGCGCGGAATCAGCACGTAGTAGTTCAAGTAGAAAAAACCCGCCAGCTCTATTGTTGGAAGCAAGTTAGTCAGCCGAAATGGGGGTGGGTTCGTGCTCAGCAGGCGGGGTATGCACGCCACCGCTACCCAGGTAGCCACGTGAATAATCACGCGTAAAATGCGCTGCCAGGTGGTTCTGTCCTTCTGTAACATGCACTAAATTCTAGGACTACTAGAAAGAGAAAAGAGGCAGGGCGCGTGGTTACCCTGCAAAACGGTGAGCTGAACTAGATGGCAAGATCGGCAAAAGGACCTGCCCGCGAAAAAATGGCTGCCGTAGCAACTACAGAATTCTTCGTGCGCAGGTTCTTCGGGTGGGACTACTTACCGTAGCGCGGGCTACTAGCCGCGGCCTGTGGGGCGGGGGCGGCCAGACTGCTCACCGGGCGGGCGGCGGTTGCGCATGCATTCTAGTTTGGTAGGGCTTGAATTGCTGCGGAGTCAGCACGCCTTTCAGCTTAGCATCGGTGCTGGCGTTCAAACTGCGCATGGTAAGTAAAAGGGAGATGAGAAGTATCTATGAGGCCCACCACTGGGAGCCACCGAATACAAACCTATTCTACCAGGTAGGGCTTGGAAAAAGTTATCGGCCAACGCGCTTGAAACGTCGACGTCAGACCGCATTCGTCTTCCCGTACCAGCCTTAGCCGAGGAACCAGCTCTATGGGCCCGCCAGTAGATGCTGCACGCAAGCGTACCAGCTGCCCGCCCTGGGTGGCTAGGCCTAGTTGCGGTGCGGCTATTCGGGAATAGGTGCAGTGGCATAAGAGAAACGGCCATAATTAAAAATACTGCTCTCTTATCTATTTCTATTATTACGATGAGATTAAATTAAATAACATGCTAGAGGAAACTACGTGGTAGGGTGAGCAGTATAGAAGAGGTGGTAGAATTGAGAAATTAATGCGTGTTGAAAAAAATATTCAGAAAATTTTATAAATAATTTGGAAGGTCAAAAAACTCCTTTCATATTTGTCCCACTAAACAACACAAGCCATGCTAGACCACACTAACTTTTCAATTTGCCAATACGCGATGAAACCGTGGGTTTCTTCCGTGGTTCGGTATAGCTAAGTAGTAGCAGGCTTTTTCTCCTGAAACTTCCACGCCCCGAACCCCGCACGGTTCGGGGCGTTTGTTTTCAACCCCCTTACGCATCCCACGGTCATGCATTCGCACCTGAATAGCATCTTATTCCAGCTCCAAGACAAGCGGCGTATTCGCCGTGAGGAGGAGGGCTGTGACCGGGATTTTTCGTTGGACAATTCACGTAGATAATTCTTCGTGACCTATCCTGAAAAAGCCCGTCTCCGAAAACGAGTCGGGCTTTTTTATTATTCGTTATTCGAATAAAAATAAATTTATTCGTAGAGGAAAAACTATGCTCTGTTAATTAATTATTATGCTTTGCACACATTTAAAATCGAGAAAAATGTACGACATGTTCCGTCTATCTACTTACAGTGCTGCCTATGCGCAGCCGCAGGATTTATTGCTAGCTAAAGCAACATCCGACAGTTATCAGCCCGCAGAATATAAGGCGGGCACTCCTTATCCTTCACTTCCCCGGCTGCCCGCAACGGGCGGGAGCCCTGTACTATGTCAAACCGAAATAAATCTCTTTGCTGGGAGGGAGAACACACCCCCCGAAGTGCAGTCTCATTAGCCCAGCACGTCGACTGGCGCAAATGGTCCCAGGTTCGGCAGGTAGAATACCTGTTCAATCAGCCTACGCCGGCGGAGGTCTACAGCTTCTTTGGCCCGAACGCCAGCTTGTCGCAGCTATACGAAGCCTGCGCCGTCAACCAGTCAGCAGAAGCCCGACAACAAGCTTACCACATACTGGTAACCTTGGCCCAGAAACGCACGGAGCTACTAGGGCGCCCCGAAGTAGCTAAAGCCCTTGGCGCGCTGGTGGAGCACTACGCGTACCGCCGCCGTGACTTGGCTGAGTGGCAACCAAAATCTAAGAATGTGTACCGGCAGCTAGAAAGCCTGCTGCGTCACCTCTTCGATGAATATGGCGATGTGCCCGCCTGGGTGCTGAGCGCCTGGGTAGCTGGTAAACTGCAAGACAGTGACCTGAACATTCCGGCGCTGGCCGTACACCTAGGCAGTGGTCGTTCCCTGCGCAGCTTTAGCGGCCTCCCCGTGCTGCTCACCAAGAAACTGGAGCACGAAATGCGCCAAGCACCCGATGGGTGCAGCGTTTTGGAAGCATTACGCTACGCTCAGCTTGCCGCTCGTGGTGCCTTGGAGTGGTTTGGGCCGGTGCTGGAGTCGCGCTTGGGGCGGGAGCTACTGCCCGATGATAACTTCTGGCTGGGAGTAGTGGACTTTTTCACCGCAACGCCCCTTGTTGACCCCCACCACTTCGGCCCCGTCTGCGACTGGATTCACGCCAAGCGCACGGTAGGAGTGGGGCAGGAGCCCGCCCAACCGAACTTCTCGCTCAAAGGTCGCTCCATGCATAGCGTGCTAGCCCAAACGGAGCGTTGGCACCGCGGCTTAGCCCGCTTGCGTCGCCACCAGAACACGGGGCCGGCCCTAACTACCACCTGGCCTGGGTTGCCCTTGCCCAACTTTAGGGGGGGCGACAAAGACCGAATTCGTATTACTCAGCTAACCACTTTCGGACAGCTAATAGACGAGGGAGAGGCGCTCAAGCACTGCGTAGCATCCTACCTGCACTCCTGCCTGCGAGGTCGTTGTGGCATCTTTTCCCTCACCATGGATGGCGTTCGAGCCATTACCCTGGAGGTAACACCGGAGCGGGTAGTGATACAAGCACGCGGCAAATATAACCGCCCCTTAGCCGACGACGAGCGGTTTTGGGTGAACCGCTGGCAGTCAGAAGCCCGGCTGATGCTGTCGAAGTACGTGTAACTAGCCTGCCATCCTCCTGCCCAAAACGAAATCCTGTTATGCGCTTCAATACTACTTCATCCATTCCGCAACCCAATACTGTAAACCACGCTGGCGCGGCGGCTTATACCCTCACGCCTGCCTTGGAGCTATACACCGCAGTAGCCACGGCGGCTTTGCAAAATCAGTGGTATGAAACTGCCGATACCCGTTTGTCGCGCTTGCGGGAGTTGGTTGCCCAAAACGACCCGCAGTTTGTGGCCCGCCTAGCCGTGTACGCCCGGGAGCAGCTCCACTTACGCTCGGTACCCCTGGTGCTGGCAGGGCGTGGCTCTGAGTGCCGGCTGGTCGGATAAAGTTTTTGATGTGCTGGCCGCCCTGGAAAACGGTGGCGCTGCCCTCATGCACATTGAAGCAATTGATTTGTAACCCATATAAAGCGGCCCCGGAAGTGGCCTGAAACCAGAAAAGCTACTGCCACTTCCGGGCAACTGTCCTACCTACTAATCCCACCATGAACCGTGAAATACGCCAGCGCATTGCCCACAGCACCCTAGCGGCATTGGCGCAAGGTCTCTATGAAACTGCTGCTGGCCCGCCCGTGGTGCTAGCTGCAATTCAGCGTGCTGCCCAAACCGGCAGCTACCTCTACCGCCCCAATGATGTGCCTTCCTTGCTGCAAGAGCTTGATGGGGCGGCAACCACCCGCCCGGCGGAAGTGCGCGTGTACCAGGCTACTACCCTAGAAGCAGCGGCAGCCCTGAGCAAGGAATATGGGCGCGTGGGCTGCCTGAACTTTGCCTCGGCCCGCAACCCCGGCGGAGGCTTTTTGGGGGGAAGTCAGGCCCAGGAAGAAAGCCTGGCTCGGTCGTCGGGTTTGTATCCCTGTCTGACCCAGTTCCCGGAGATGTACACGTACAATGCCCGCCCCGATAGCACTGGTCTCTACAGCGACTACCTCGTGTACTCGCCCGGAGTGCCCGTTTTCCGGGGCGAAGCGGGAGAGTGGCTGCCCCAGCCCTTTCTGCTCGACATCATTACGGCGCCAGCCGTAAACGCCGGGGCACTACGCCGGAACTCCCCGCACTTGCTACCTCAACTAGTGCCCGTGATGCGTCATCGGTTGCGGTTGGTGCTGGCTACGGCCGCCCGCCATGGTATAGAGGCCTTGTTATTAGGCGCCTGGGGATGCGGAGTCTTCGCCAATGACCCCGTTCAAGTGGCCGAACTGTTTGCCGAGGCGTTGGCCGAACCAACCATTCGTGGCCGTTTCAGCCGCCTCGACTTCGCCATCTTCGACCCGAAGCCGCCCCACGGGGTGCTACAGGCTTTCCAGGATGCCCTAGCCTCCGCGCTGGTGGTATAGGTGACCTGAACGCCTAAGTAGTAAAAGAAAACTACCTCTACCGTAACTAAAAAGCATTTTTTGCGTCTTTACAACTCAATACCATGACTAATTTTTCGTTGTAGACTTTGGGAAGGCGGCTGACCCCTACTGGCAGCCGTCGGCCGGAACGGCCTACCGCCGGGGCAATTGAGCTCCGGCAGCCGTTCCAACCCCAGCTGACTCACCTGATTCGGTGCCGTAGGTAGGCGCTACTTCGCTTGGTTGAAGAAAAACACGTGTTTTTCCTAGGGTTCGATTCCCCAGCTACAGCCTTTGCTGTGGCTGATACGCCCACCGCCCGTTGCCCCATCAAGGTGAGTTCAGCTGGAAATACTACGCTGCCGGGTGTCGTCGCTACGCGTTCCTTCGTGTTGTACGTTTGAATCGTATCAGTCTGCCCCTTTCATGAATGTGGTAGCATACCAGGTGGTGGTTACCGCTAGCATATGTTGCCTCGGCAAGGAGTGTTTCCTACGTACTTCCATAGAATCAGGTGTCGTAGCAGGGTAGTACTTCGGTTCTAGTCCTAAATAGGTTGCGGGTTCGAGCCCCGCCCGGCTGCTACGGCGGCTGGTGGCGAAATGGATAGTCGCGCTAGCTACTATACCCTTTGTTTTTTACCCTGATTATCGTGATTTCTGCGTGGGTCCCGTAGGCAGGCCCTACTTCGCACGTTATGCCCCGGTCGTGGGTTCGAATCCCACTGGTGGCTGCTTCGGTGGCTGCCTTAGCTCAGGTGGTAGAGCAGGCTTGGTTCGGCGCCTGTTGCCCCACGCAGTTTGTCTTTTTCTAATGGGTGCCGTAGCACTGCCATATTTCGTCAGATACCGTGGGGTCGTGGGTTCGAGTCCTACCTGCCTTAGGGCAGTAGATCAGGCGGTTAGAGCACACAGGAGGCTGTGCGTGTGTTGCCCCGTTAGATAAAGAGTTTCAAGAGTTGAAAGCGGAAAGAGTGGTCGAGAGCTGCTATGCTTCGTCTGAAAAGCCCACGTGGCAGCCTGTCTGGTATCGCTCCGTTTTCTTGTTTCGCCTGCTTTGGATGCCGTCGGCCCGCGCTCCTTCGATTTTGGTTCGCTGGGTGCGTAGCTGCACCGCTTGCGCGGGGCACTTATTGCTCCAAAGTCGTGCGCAACCCCACTATTAACGTCAAAAACCATCTTTATGGCCAATCAATTACGCGGCAACGACCTTCGTCAATTGGGTTTCCCAGAAGGCCGTGCCATTGGACTTGCGCTAGCGCAATTGCAGCGCAAGCACCTCAAAAAAATGTCTCAAACCGACCAGCTTGCGCTTTTGCAAAGCCTGCTGGCTGATCCATCCAATTTCCTTACTCACCTCGACTGGAGCCATACGGCCGCGGCCTTACTACCGCCACCTAGTCGGCACATTGCCTTGGCGGAGCGCAAGCCCTACGCTGTCTTTGGCCCCGAGTACATTGACCAAGGCGCCATCCACCAAATGGAAACGGCCATGAAGCTACCCGTGACGGTAGCCGGGGCCTGATGCCCGATGCCCACCACGGCTACGGCTTGCCCATTGGCGGCGTACTAGCCACCGACAACGCTGTTATTCCTTATGCCGTGGGCGTAGACATTGGGTGCCGAATGGCTTTATCCGTGTTTGCATTGCCGCCTAAGCACTTAGAGCAGCGGATAGCAGAATTGCGCAAGCTCTTGCTCGACAATACCCGTTTTGGCAACCGCCAAGGTTTTCAGCGTGGCCAGAAGCTAGACCACGCGGTGCTAGAACGCGCCGAGTTTCAGGATATCGGCTTTCTGCGCAACAAGCAGGTAACCGCCGCCGAGCAGATTGGCACCTCCGGCTCGGGCAACCACTTCGTAGAATGGGGTATTGTAGATATTCTAGACCCTCAAAACGAGCTTGGTGTTCCTGTGGGGCAGTACGTTGGACTGCTTTCGCACTCCGGCTCCCGAGGGCTTGGTGCTAGCGTGGCCAACCATTATACCAAGCTGGCCAAGGATGTATGTCAACTACCCGCCGAAGCGCAGCACCTGGCGTGGCTTTCGCTGGAAAGCGAAGCTGGCCAAGAGTACTGGGCCGCCATGAACTTAGCCGGTGACTACGCCTCGGCCTGCCACCACCAAATTCACCAGCGCTTAGCCAAAGCCTTGGGTGAGCGGCCCCTGGCAAAAGTGGAAAACCACCATAATTTCGCCTGGAAAGAACGCTTAGCCGATGGTCGGGAGGTAGTAGTGCACCGGAAGGGCGCTACTCCGGCGGGGGCGGGGATTCTTGGTATCATTCCCGGCTCCATGACGGCTCCCGGCTTTATTGTGCGCGGGCGTGGGGAGGCTACGTCGCTAGCCTCGGCTTCACACGGAGCGGGCCGCGCCATGTCGCGCACCCGGGCCAAGCAGGAACTGGGCGAAGCGGAGGTGCGGCGCTACTTGCAGGAGCACCGCATAGAGCTCATTGGTGGGGGCGTGGATGAGGCCCCTCAGGCATACAAAGACATCCACGCTGTGATGCAGAGCCAGACTAACCTAGTGGATGTACTCGGCACGTTTACGCCTCGCATTGTGCGTATGGATGGTGCGTAGCAGGGCATTTAACGAGCAGAAAAAAGGGACGGTGAAGCCTCGCACTTCACCGTCCCTTTTTTCTGCTCGTTAGCTTCGTCGTCCTATGGTCGGTGTCGTCGGTGCCGTAAAAAAGGATTTGCAAACGTATTGTAAGCATCAGATGAGCACCCCACGGCCGTGCGAGACGTGCGCTTGTGGTGCATAGCCAAGCCAAAAGCAGGCAGGGTGAGTAGTCCTCCGGAAAGCAACAGAAGTGCTACCGTAGTAGCCGGCAAAGCCGATGTGGGTTTAGGCTCCATACAAATCAGAATTTAGGCTAAAAACACTGTTAGTGGGTCCTGGGCCGGTGCAAGCCGCAGGGTAAGCGAGATAGGTATAATTGCGCATGTCACGTCCTGTTGACTGCCGACACAGAATGCTAGTAAAGGAGCACAGCAGGACGCTTTACTTTGTGCTTACGAAATTAGAAAAGTGAACGGTTCGAATAGAAGTGCAAAAAATGAAAATTTAGTTACTGCATCAAGTAAGTTGCTAGATAGTAAGTAGTTGTGGTGAGGTTTTGTTGGGTAGCCTTACCTGCACACAGATAAGGGGTGGAGGTTATTAAGGAAAGGCCATCTGGAGTGGTAGATAATGTAAATAAAAAGTGTGCTATTTGTAGTGAGTACCCGCTTTTGAACATTTTTCCTAAGCGTAGTGTTTTCAACTGAACAATACACTATACTTTGTCCTATGTCTATAAAGCGCACGGCCATTGCTCGTTGGGAGGGAAAAGGCACGGATGGACACGGCGTGTTAACCACACCTAGTACAGTTCTTACTGATACTTCCTACTCGTACGCTACCCGCTTTGCCGATGGTATTGGCACTAACCCAGAAGAGCTTATTGCTGCCGCTCATGCAGGGTGCCTAGCCATGAAAATGGCCTTCAACCTGCAGGTAGCTGGCTACGCGGCCAGCCATATTAGTACCAGTTGCGAAATTGTACTGCATGAAGGCCTCATTGCACAATCCAACCTTAAATTGGAAGCCGTTGTGCCTGGTTTAGATGCCAGTACGTTTGAGAATTTGGTCGCCGATGCTCAGCAAAACTGCCCGGTTTCAAAGCTGCTGAATACAGCTATCAAGTGCGAAGCTACTCTACTTGCTAAGCCAGAGGTAGCAGATTAATCTTCTGAGGGTAGCGCCCGTATTGTGTCTCCCACGCGAATAATGCCCCCCTGTACTATTCTGGCGGTTAAGCACCGTGTCCGCGCATGGCGTTATAGCCACCTGGACCTAGTTCTTCCTCCATGCGTGAGCAGGGATGACACTCACCCGTAATATCCAGTACCACCTCATCGCCAATAGCAATACGGCGGTTTTTGAGGGCCAATAAATTTACGCCGCTAACTATCAAGTTGCGGCGCAAGCGCCCTGGGTCTACGGGGTCCGCAAAACCCATAAAATTAGCTACCGCCGCCAAGTATTCATGTTGTAGCAAGGTTATTTGCCGTTTGCCACCCGCTTTTACACGGGCATGGTCGCCCACTAAGTTGCGGTCGGTAGCCACGGTAGCCTCTGCCACTGAAACCAGCGGTTCCCGTCGTGCCGGACGTAGCCCAATCCATTCCAAGCGGCCCGTCTGGGGCAGTGTGCCCAGTAGCCGGGCCACGGTAGATTTATCGTCGCCGAAAAAAGGGAAAGGCATAGTTGTAGAGAAGAGAGGTGAGAACTATGACAGCAATAACGGGATTCTGCGGGTGCGGTTAGCTGCCGCGCTGCCCAGCGCCCCCTAGTAACATACTAGCCACTGGCGCACCAGTACTAGTGAGTGCAACAATACAAGCTAACCTGAGCCGGTATTGTACGTATGAAATGCCAGGCAACTACTTCCGGTAGTGCCCTTACCTGCTACATACACCTCCTCTTTCCTGTTATGGCTAAGACCACCGCCAAAACCGCTCCGGCCGCTACCAAAGCGCCTAAACAAGCTTCTGAAGAAAAGTCTGCTGTTAGCGTTCAGCCCATCATGAACCAGCAGTTTGATGCTCCTGCGCCCTTGCAGAAATATGGCACTGTGTCGCAGCGCTTGCCCATCGGGCTGGATGCTGATACCCGCCAGAAAAGCGTGGAAATGCTAAACCAGCTACTAGCTGACACGTGCTCCATCCGCGACATGTACAAAAAGCACCACTGGCAGGTAGTAGGCCCCACCTTCTACCAACTGCACCTGCTCTTCGACAAGCACTATGAAGAACAGGACGCCCTGATTGACATGATTGCCGAGCGCATTCAGATCCTGGGTGGTGTGGCCCTAGCCATGGCAGCCGATATTGCCGAAACTACCATCATTCCCCGTCCACCCCGCGACCGGGAGGAGGCGCCTGTACAGGTATCGCGCCTGTTGGAAGCCCACCAAATTATCCTGAAAAACTGCCACGATTACGCCAAGAAGGCGGACGATGCCGGCGACGACGGCACCAACGACCTCGTAGTGAGCAATGTGATGCGCACAAACGAACTGCAAGTATGGTTCGTGTCGGAGCACGTGGTGGATACCCCGCTAGCCCGCGCCGAGTAAGCAACCCAGCTTATACAAAACACAAAACGGTCTTTCCTCACTAGGAAAGGCCGTTTTGTGTTTTGTGCAAGTACGATAACCCCGCGGCACTTATTCGGCAGGCTATAATAGTAGCAAGCAGCAGTTCACTTAGTCGTTTGGCATGAGTTAGCTCAGAAAAGGCGCGATGGGTAGAAGAAAGCATACCCGTTGAAAAATATTTTCACTTCTATTAAGCCAGCACAGATTGTCTGGTAGGCTGATACTGAGCCGGAAACAGATTGTGGTACCGCGCAGACGGGCAGGAGAGGAGAAAAAATACCTGCTGCTACTTGCGTAGCACCTAGTAGCCCCCTACTTTTGTCCTCGATTCGCCGCCTCAGTGAATCCGAAAGCCTTGGTTTTCGCTTGAATAGAAAGAGTGCTTGCCGTCATCTGCGCACGTGGTGAAACTGGTAGACACGCCATCTTGAGGGGGTGGTGCCTTCGGGTGTGGGAGTTCGAATCTCCCGCGCGCACTCTAAGCAAAACAGCCGACTTCCTACGTAGGAAGCCGGCTGTTTTGCTTAGCTACCCAAGCTATGGCTAGCCATTCTTCTCGAAGGGGTTGTTTGGAACCACTAATACCACATTTTCCCGTTCCACTACTACTTGGCCCGCAATGGCGCCCTTAGGCTTGCGCACAAATTTCTTGGGCGTGTAGGTAACTGGGCAGAGTGAATCGTTTTTGCGGCGCGAATACCAGGCGGCTAACTGAGCCGCGCGTTCCAACACGGGTGCGGGTACGGCTTGCCCAGCCCGGTGCCGAATGACCACATGGGAGCCCGTAACATCCTTGGCGTGCAGCCACAGGTCATCTTTGTGGGCGTAACGTTGAGTAAGCAGGTCGTTGTTTTGAGCGTTGCGGCCTACCAGAATAGTGAAGCCACTATCCTCAAACACCTTAAAAGGCAACTCTTGCGCGGCTTTTGCAGTCGTAACTGGGTCAAGGGCGTGCTGCTTACGCCACTGTCGGAGCGCACGGAGTTCGGGGGGGAGTTCGGCTAGTTCCTCTAGCCGCTCCAAGCACCAGAAGGCTTCTGCTTCGCGCCGTTCAGCCCGGGCCGCGAGTTCGGTAGTTTCTATTTGCTGATTTTTCGCCTTCCGATACAGGTTCTGGGCTGTGCGCTGCGGGGTTTCCGTGGCCTTCAGCTTAATAATGCGTGGTTGGCTGTCCTGGTAAAAATCTACTACCTCTACTTGGGTAGCCCCGGCCGGAATTTGGGTCAGGTGGGCCATGATTAGGTCTGCTGTTTGGCGGTAGCCACCGTGTTTTCCAGCGCGTGCAAACGGCGACGAGCCATCTGGGCACTGATTGCCGCTTCGTCGGCCCGTTTTTCTAGCGTCTGACGCAGTTGGCGCAGTTCCAACTCATAAGCCTTCCTACCCAGCAGCAGTGGCACAAACCGACGTAGGGCCCCGATTGGATCCGTAGCGGGAAGCGTAGCCTCCACTTCCCCCACGGGTAGGAGTGTCAGGCGAGTTCGGCCATCTAGCTTTGTAATATAGAATGCCTCGGGCTTCTCTAATTGGGCTATTACATTGTGTATAAGGCGCCGCTTCACCTCCTCGGGAGCGGGGTCGTAGCCGTGGGCGCGTAAGTAGCGGAGCGGTACGTCGCCAAGAGCAGGGTAGGCTTTGAGCGGATCAGGTGCAGGTGGTGTGGCAGCAGTGCCAGATGCATGGGCTATCTGCTCTGCTGGCAAGGCGTGCAGTTCGGCATCGGCGGTATAGCGCTGGTGAAACAGCTCGGCCGGAGCTTCGGGCGTGAGCCGAAATACAGCATTAGGCCGGGTACTATACAGCTTCAGCAGCAGCGTAGCGCCGCTTTGAAACCGAAATTGCAGAACCCTGTCCTGGGGGAAAGGATCAACCTGGGCTACTTCCTGACCCAGCAGGTCTGGGAGCAGATCTACGGAGTTTTGCCGGGCCCGGTGAAACGATTCTGGCAGCATCAGCATAGGCATTGCCGCCGATAAGTGCATTTTCAGCCAAAACTCAGCTGCACCGTTCGTCAGGCCAACTACCAGTTCATCTTTTTCCTGCGAGAAACACGTAACGACCCGGTAGCCAACCAGGTGGTGTGTAAGGGCTGGTGCTAGTTGCCGCAGAAAGTAATAGTTGGTATGCATGCGTGATAAATCAAGACTAGCCTGCTCTGTGAAAAGCAAACGAAGGAAAAGGATAAAAGTAGCACGTACGGGCAACTGCCATGTTCAGTCAGAAGGGACTAGCGTACTGCTGCTGTATGCAACCTTTTCGCTATGCAGCATCCTCTCCAACACAGCCTCCTATTGGTAAGATGTCAGCCGCGTGCTATGAAGAAGTATATACTACTGCCACTCCTGGGTTTAAGCCTGATAACCTGTAAGAAAGGGGAGGAGGAACCTCGCATACCCGAAACCGTGACGGCGGCCTTCGACCAGGACGTAGATTTGCGCTACCGCCAGCAGGCACTAGTACCCACCGCAAATCAGCCAGAGCTAACGGTGCAGCTGACTGATTTGAGCTACAGTTTTTGCCCAAAGAATGTGCGCTGTTTCATAGCCGATTTCGTGTGGCCCACTGTAAAGATTACTGACGCGCAAGGCCAAGTTCAGGAGCTACGCCAACTAGGCAAAGTTGTGCATACCTACAACCCGGCGTGGACTGATACGGCCAGTGTGCGGGCCAACGGCCGCCGCTACGTTGTGCAGTACACGCGCTACAACTTAGACGAGTATTCTCGGGAGGAGCCCCAGAAGGAAGATATTACGGTCACTATCCGCATCACAAAGCCTAACTAGTACGGAAGCAGCAACCCGTTTATAGGCTATAACGAAATCCGTAGCCCATCATACGCCAGCCGAATAAAGCTGGGCAGCTCAGCTTCTACTTCCCGGTGGCGGCCTAGCTGATGGCTAATGTGCGTAAGGTACGCCCGGGAAGGCGCTAAGTCTTCGAGGATAGCAACAGCTTCTGCCAGCGTGAAGTGCGAAATATGCTCCTCGTGTCGCAATGCGTTCAACACAATCACTTCGGAGCCACGCATGCGTTCCAGCGCCTCGGGCGAAAGGTAGTTGGCATCCGTTACGTAGCAGAAATTCTCCACGCGGAAGCCCAGGACGGGTAGCTTATAGTGGAGTGCCCGAATGGGCTGAAACTCTACTCCTTCAACCCAGAAGCTACTATCGTCGCTTATGATAGGGTGAACCTCGACCTGCGGAACGCCAGGGTACTTGTGCTCCGCGAAGATGTAGGAGTACTCACGCCGAAGTTGATCAAGCACGCGTGGTTCGGCGTGCACCGGCATATCCTGCTGCTGGCGGAAGTTGTACGCACGAATATCATCAAGCCCTCCCGTATGATCTTTATGCTCATGCGTGAACACCAGCGCATCTAAATGATCAATTTGCTCGCGCAATGCCTGCTGGCGGAAATCAGGTCCAGAATCGATGATGATGCTTTTGCCTTGTACCTGCAAATGCACCGACACGCGCAGGCGCTTGTCGCGGTAATCTACTGAGCGGCACACCGCGCAAGAGCACCCTATCACGGGCACCCCCTGCGAGGTGCCCGTACCGAGGAAGGTAATATCCATGTTCAGAAGGTAGAGCTGAGCAGCGAAAAGTGAGGTATACAATACGTGGGTACTAGGGGAGAAAGCTCACCGCTCACTTCTCATATCCAGCTTCTGGCTTAGCTACGTACTGTTTTACTACCCGCACCAAGGCGTCAAAATCCAGAGGTTTAGGTAAGTAGTCCGTAACACCCGCCTCGCGGAATTGCTCCATGGAATAGTTGTTGGCATTGCCCGTAATAGCAATTACCGGAATCTGAGCGATGCGTGGGTCCGAGTGGCGACGAATTTCACGGGTGCATTCCATTCCGTCTTTCACCGGAATGTTGATGTCCATTAGAACACAGTCAATTGGTTGTCCTTCAACTTGTTTCAGGACCTCGCCGCCGTTCTTTGCCGATACAATCCGGTACTTTTGTCCTTCGAGAATTTTTTTGGTTAGGTTCAGGATAACGGAGCTATCCTCCGCAATCAGGATCGTTTTAGGATCAGCCATAGTAGCAGGTAATTAGGGTTGGATTGTGAGAAGGGAGTACAGGACAAGCAAGTTCTTTACCTACGCAAATCAAGGCGCTTGAGTGACACCCGGATATTCGGCGGCAAATTGTGCAAAATAACGCAGCAAGGTTTGGAAATCCTGGGTTATCCCTTCAAAACGGCCATTCTTCAGATCATGTTCCAAGTTTTTAGCGCACTCCGCCAGTGAGTTAATGCCCAAAGTAAAGCCAGTGCCTTTTAGTTGGTGAAGGTGAGGCAAGATCTGCTGATACTGCCCGTCGTTCACTAATACGGCAGCTTCATCGAGGAGCTGGCCGGCTTCCTGCTCGAAATCTTGGTAGAGTTGGGCCGCAAACTCGCCGCCGCCCAACTGGCGCAATTGTTCCAGAATGGCCAAGTCAATGCCCTCGGGCGCAGGTGGTGCTGGGGCCTCTAGGGGCTCCTGGGCGGGGCTGTCGTCGGCAATGTCTACGGGAGTAGTGGCCAGCAGTACGCTACTGCGGCCCGTAGTCCAGCGACGGAGCACCGTATACAGGTCCTGGCTTTTCACTGGCTTCGACACGTAGTCGTCCATGCCTTGTTGCACAAACCGCTCGGCGTCCTCCTTCATGGAGTAGGCCGTCATGGCTACAACCGGCGGACATTGGTCTCCTAAGCGCTGCCGAATTTCACGCATGGCCGTTACGCCATCCATTTCCGGCATCTGGATGTCCATGAAGATCAATTCGTAGCGGTTCTGGTGGGTAGCCTTGCTGATGGCTTCAAAGCCGTCGTGAGCCACATCCACGTCGCAGCCCAGCTTATCCAGTAGTCGAGATGCTACTTGCTGGTTGATAGGATTGTCATCGACGAGCAGTACGCGCGGCGCAGTATCGAAGCGAACTACCTCCTGGGCTTTTTCCCGGGCCGTGAGGCGCTCCTGCACAATTTCCTCCTCGTTGTAGGCTACCTGGCAGCACATGGTAAACCAGAACGTGGAGCCCTGCCCTACGTTTGAGGTTACGCCAATTTCGCCTCCCAGCAGCTCGGCTAGCTGTTTGCTGATGGCTAACCCCAGGCCCGTACCCCCGAAGGCTTTCGTGGGCGTGGTATCCAGTTGGGTGAAGTTGGTGAACAGGAGCTTCTCGTTTTCCTCCGAGATGCCGATACCCGAGTCTGAGACGGCAAAGCGCAGGGTATGCTCTGAGCCAGTTACTGCCACCGAAGAAACCTGAATGCTCACCGAGCCCTGGGCCGTAAACTTAATGGCGTTAGACGTGAGGTTGCTCAGAATCTGTAGCAAGCGTGTTTCATCGGTAATGATGAAGCGCGGCGTATTCGGAGCAATGTGGTAGGTGAAGTGCAGCTCTTTCTGGTTGGCCCGATTAGCAAACAAAGAGTGAATTTTGTCGAGGGTATAGTGCAAGTCGATGCCCGCCTCGCTGAGCTGCAGCTTGCCCGCCTGAATTTTGGAAAGGTCCAGAATGTCGTTCAAAATGGCCAGCAGCGCATCCGACGATTTACGCAGGGTGTCAACGTATTCTTCCTGCTCCTCCGATGCTACCGTCTGGTGCAGCAGGTCAATCATGCCAATGATGCCATTCATCGGCGTGCGCAATTCGTGGCTCATGTTGGCCAGGAATTGCGTTTTGGCGTGCAGGGCTGCTTCAGCTTCATCTTTGGCGGCCCGCAGGTCGTCCTGCATCTTTTTCAGCTCGGTGATGTCGCGCCCGATGCCTTCGGTACCGCCGCCGTTTTTCACATGCCGGGCATTTACCAGCACACTTACCGCGTGCCCGTCTTTGTGGCGCATGGCTAGCTCAAAGTTGCGCGCCTCCCGGGTATTTTGTAAGCTCTCCAGCAAAGCGTTCAGCTCATGCGGGTAGAGGTAGTAGTCGGTAATGGCGGTGCCCGTAATTTCGTCGGGCTCGTAGCCTAGCATTTCCTGTACCGACGGGCTCACCAAGGTTAGCAGGCCCTTTTCATCGGTGCGGTAGTACACATCCTGGAACGACTCAAAGATGGCCCGGAACTTCTCTTCTTGCGCCGCCAGCTCCAGCTGGGAGCGTTTCTTATCGGTCACGTCGTGCGCAATGCCCGATATTTCCTCGAATGAGCCATCGTCGAGGTAAATGGGGTTAAGATAAATCTCGCGCCAGCTATCCTGACCCCGCGCGTCGCGCAGGCGCACCTCAAAGCGTTGCGGATGACCCTGGAAGGCCCGCCGGTAGTTTTCTACGAAAGCATCGCGCGCTTCTTTCTCCATCAAGGCCAAGTCGGCCTGCCAGAGGTTGATGTTGAGAGCAGGGTATACCCCGTTGCGGCGCAGGAAATAGGCCGCGTAATTGCGGTTGAAGGATGATAAACGGGAGTGAGTATCTACGGACCACATCAAGTGGGAGCCACTCTCGAAAATTGCGTTCAGACGGGCGTTTTGCTTTTGAATCTGAACTTCATTGCGCTTACGCTCAATGGCCAAGGCCACCTGGTTCGAGATAAAGTGCAGAATCTCAATATCGGCTGCCGCGTAGGCATCGGCCTTTTGGTAGTCCTGCACGGCAATTACGCCAATGATCCGTTCGCCAATGCTCAGGGGTGAGCACAGCATTACTTCTGGCATTAGTCCATATGCCGTGATGGTGCCACTGCTAATGAGGTCCTGCAGCTCTTGGCGCAGTAGAAACTGCGGCCGCCCGGTCCGGATAATATATTCTGATACTCCCGACGAAAACGGGCGGGCCATCATCGGCTGGTCGCTTTGGCTGTTTTGGTCTACGTAATACGCAAACTGCAACTGGGTGCGGGCTTCATCGCAGAGGGCGATGTAGAAGTTGTTGGTTTCAATAATCTTGCTCAGCTCCCGATGAATGGCCCCGTACAGGGAATGCAAATCTTTGGAACTGATAGCCAGGTTGGCAATGCTGTAGTAAACTTTCTGCAGGCGCTCGGCCTTGATGCGGTCCGTAATGTCGTGCAGAATGGCGCGCGTGCTCACGGGCTCGTCGTCTTGCCAGGAGCAGGAGATGGAGCCAATGAGGTGAACGGGCTTGCCAGTTTTAGTGAGAAACACCGTTTCCAGCTTATTCACTTTCTCGCCCTTGTACAGGTTGCGCAGTTGGTAGAGAAGCTTGGCCTTGTAGTAGGGGTGCACCACATCGGATAGGGTAAGGTGGGGCAGATCCTCGTCCTCGTACCCTAGCTTTTCCTTCCACGCCTTATTCACGAACAGGAAGCGGTTGTCAATGCTCAGGTTCTGAATGAGGTCGTGGGCATTGTCGAGAAAGTCCTGGAGCCGGTTCCGGTTGTCGGTGAGGGCGCGGGCCGTCACGTGGCGGTCCGTTAGGTCGCGGCCTACCACGAATATACCCGTAATGGCTCCGTCGAAGTTGCGCATGAACTCGGCGTGCCAGTGCACCAAGCGGTGCTGCCCCGACTTTGTAAGTAAAGCGCGCTCGTAGAAGTCATGCAGATGGTTATCCTCAATGGCCCGGCGGTAGGTCATGCGCTGGGACTGCACCTCCAGGGGCGAGGCAAATAGCTCGTGGTAGCTTTGTCCTACCACTTCCTCGCGGCGGTACTCCGTGAAATCCAGGAAGTACTCGTTGACATCTTGAATCACGCCTTCCCGGTCCATGAGCACGTAGCTCATGTTAGTGCGCGAGAGCAGGTCCCGAATCTGCGTTTGGGTACGCTCCACCATGCCTTGCAGCATCGGCTCTTCGTGCTTGCGCTGGCCGCGGGTTACGTCGCGTAAGGTAAGCTGCACGCGCGTGCCAACGGGGGTATCTACCCGGTGCAGGGTCACCCACCCATGCAGCGGGGTGCGGTCCACGCGCTGGCCGTTCCACCAGCGGGAGTACCCTTCCCCGGTGCGTGCCGTGTGCAGTACCGCCTCGCGCAGCTGGGTTTCTGACTCCCAGTGTTCGGGCCATTCCTTTTCGGAGGGTACTGTGAAGGACATGAGCCCCGAGGCCAGTAGCATCTCCCGGGAGATGCCCAACAGCTTTAGGGCTGTTTGGTTACATTCAATAAGGGCACCATGTTCATCATATAACAACTGGGCATCGTAGGCCTGATCAAAAAAAGCGCGGAATAGATCAGGGCCAGCCGCCGCGGGTGGCGTTGATTCTGGCGTGAGATGAGGACGAATAGACATTCTCGGTAGAAGAAGGGCTGACTACGGGCTCCCAAGTAGTGGGAAGGCAGTCTGCACACGTTTTACTTCCTAAATTTGAAGAAAATATCCCAGACCCCGTTGTCTGTTGTGTCCTCATGCCGCCCCGCCTCGTCTTCACCGTCACTACCGACCTCAACTACGACCAGCGGATGCAGCGCATTTGTGGCTCCCTTGCGGCTGCCGGCTACGCCGTATTGCTGATAGGGCGGGAGTGGCCCACCTCACGTCCGCTCACGGCGCAGCCCTACCAGCAACATCGGCTGCGGTGCTGGAATACCCGGGGAAAATTATTTTACCTGGAGTACAATCTGCGGCTGCTGCTATTTCTGTTGCGCAAGAGGGCATCCGCCTGGTGCGCTATCGATTTGGATACGGCCCTGCCGGTGTGGCTGCGCGCCCGTTTGGGCGGGCAGCCGTTTGTGTACGATGCCCACGAGCTATTTACGGAGGTACCCGAGGTAGTCGCCCGTCCTGCCGTGCAGCGCCTCTGGCGACGAGTAGAAGCCTTTGTGGTGCCTCGTGCCCACCTTGCCTATACAGTAGGCCCGGCGCTGGCCCACGTATTTGCGCAGCGCTACGGCTGTCCCTTTCACGTGATTCGCAATATCAGCCGTTTGGAGCCACATGCGGAGGAGCCTACCGAAGGCTACATCCTGTACCAAGGCGCTCTGAATGCCGGCCGGGGCATGGAAGTGCTGTTGGATGCCATGCCCCACGTGCACGGGCGCTTAGTAGTATGCGGGGAGGGCGACTTATCCGGGGCGTTGCGGGCGCAGGCCGAACGGCTGGGCTTGCTAGCCAGTGGGCAGGTAGAATTTCGTGGCTTTGTGCTGCCACTCGAGCTTAGGGCCATTACACGCCGGGCCGCGGTAGGCGTCATGCTACTCGAAAATCAAGGACTGAGCTACTATTACTCCCTAGCCAACAAGTTCTTCGACTACTTACACGCCGGTATTCCGCAAGTAGTAGTGGACTTTCCTGAGTACCGCGCCCTCAACGACCAGTATGAGGTAGCAGAGCTGGTAGCTGCCCCGCTTAGCTCAGCGGCAGTGGCGGCGGCTCTCAACCGCCTTTTGCCCGGTGGTAATGTGGCCCGGTATCAGCAGCTTCGCCGAAACTGCCGCCACGCCCGGCAAGCACTGAACTGGCAGAGTGAAGAAGCTCGCCTGCTCGCCCTGTACGCCACCCTGCCAGGGTGTGCTCTACCCGTTTCTGTTCCTGTTGCTGCTTCCCTATGAAGTTGATTTCTGACCTGATTGCTACTACTGAGCCCACGCTACTCGTTGTTACAGGCCCCACTGCGGTAGGCAAAACCGACCTGTGCGTACGCTTGGCTCAACACCTGCACACCGAAGTCGTGTCGGCCGACTCACGGCAGTTCTTTCGGGAACTAACCATTGGTACGGCCAAGCCCACGCTCGCCGAAATGCAAGGCGTGCCGCATCATTTTATTGACTCGCATAGCATTCGGGAGGAATATAACGCAGGCCGCTTTGAGCAAGATGCCTTGGCTTTACTGGCCGAGTTGTTCCAGCGGCATCAGGTGGTGCTCCTTACGGGCGGCTCGGGGCTGTACCTGCAAGCCGTTACGGAAGGGTTCGACGACCTGCCTGCGGCTCCGCCCGCCGTGCGTGAGCAGTTGCAGCAAGAACTAATGGCGCAAGGGCTACATGTGCTATCACAAGAGCTCGAGCGGCTTGACCCCGTCACGTACGCCCGCATCGACCGCCAGAACCCGCAGCGGGTTCTGCGGGCCCTGGAAATCACGCGTGCCACGGGGCAGCCTTTTAGCTCCTTCCACGGCACCCGCAAAACAACCGAGCGGCCTTTTCGCATCGTCAAAATAGCCCTGACCCGGGAGCGGGAAGAACTTTACCAGCGCATTGATCAGCGCATGGACCAGATGCTGGCGGCTGGCCTGGAGGATGAAGCCCGGCGCCTATATCCGTTTCGCCACCACAATGCCCTCCAAACAGTAGGTTACCAGGAGCTATTTAGCTATTTCGAGGGCCAGTACGATTACAATGAGGCAGTGCGCTTACTCAAGCGCAATTCTCGGCGCTATGCCAAGCGCCAACTCACTTGGCTCCGCCGGGACCCCGCCTACCAGTGGTTTCATCCGGACGAAGTGAAGTGGTAAGGTATGGGGTACTAGCACCGCCATAAGTAGCGCAATAATGCCAAAAAGCCCCGCTTCCGGACAAGGGAGGCGGGGCTTGGAATAAGTAGTCATATTTGACCAGAGACTGCGCGCTTAGCTAAAACCGGCGGCCCACTTTCAGTTGAAGGGTAGCCAGGGAGTTACCAAAGGTGTCATTTTGAAATGAAGCCTTGCCGCCGGCCAGCCAGTTGCGAGAAGCCCCGAGTGCTACATCGAGGTTAAGAGAAAACATATAGCCTGCGTGCAAGCCATTTTCGTGGTCGAGGGTAAGCGTTTTGACGCCCGTAGTGAAGTCAAGGCGTGTTGCCGGAGCGCCGTAGCGGTTGGAGTAGCCCACATAGCCGCCGCCACCCAGCGCAAACAACACCTGTTTGTCGTTGCCGAAGGGGTAGATGTATACCTCCTGCTCTAGATTCACGGCCTCGTACGACATGGCGTAGGGCACTGTCACGCCGGTACCCGCTACTACATCTGGGTTAAACACGGTGCTGTAAGATTCGCGGCTGCCTCCGATAAAAGCGAGCCGGGTGCCCGTGCCAAGTGCCGGCCCAGTAGCGGTGCGTACTCTAGGTGGCTTTCAGGGCCATGTAATCACCAGTACCTACGCCTGCTGACCCAACCCCCAAGTGCCAGCTGGCGCGAGTAGAGGGGGCTTCGGTGGCAGACTGCGCTAGTACGGGAAGGGCAAGGGGAGCCAGCAGCGTGGAAAAAAGGATTCTTTGATACAAGTGTTTCATAATAAGGCTATCAAGACGGACTAAGGGATTATAAAGATGGCTTTCGGAGGGCTATAATAGCAAAAGAGGCGACAATTACCACTTGGGTAAGTTGCCGCCTCTTTTGTTGAGCTTGCCTAAAAGCTACACACTCAAGATTTCAACCATGCGCATGAAGCTTTGGTTGATCATTTTCTTTTTATGAATAGTGTCGGCGAAGGGGGTATAAACCAGCTTGCGGTCTACGATACCGGCCATCACGTTGCGCATGCCGTTCATCAAACCTTCTACCGCGGCAATACCGATTTGCGAGGCTAGCATCCGGTCGGAGGCGGAAGGGGAGCCCCCGCGCTGGATGTGCCCAATGATGGTTACGCGGGTATCAAGCTGCGGAATAGCGGCCTTTACCTGCTGGGCCACGGCGTGTACATTGCCTTCTTCCTCACCTTCTGCTATGACTACTAGGAAAGAGGTTTTAGACCGTTCCCAGCTGGTTTTCAGGTTCGCAATTACTGCCTCCGTTGACATTTGCGTTTCCGGGATCATCACGATTTCGGCCCCGCCGCCAATAGCGCACGGAATGGCAATATAGCCCGAGTCGCGGCCCATCACTTCCACGAAGAAGCACCGGTCGTGGGAATCAGCCGTATCCCGAATTTTGTCGATAGCCTCTAGGGCGGTGTTTACGGCCGTGTCGTAGCCAATGGTATAATCGGTGCCGTAGAGGTCATTGTCGATGGTACCAGGGCGCCCACCGTGGGAATACCAAATTCCTGCTCGAAGATGGTAGCACCCGTAAACGTACCGTTGCCACCAATAGCTACCAGGCCATCAATGCCGTGGTTGACGAGCTGATCGAAGGCTTCCTGTCGGCCTTCCTTGGTGAGAAACTTCTGGCTGCGAGCAGATTTAAGAATGGTGCCGCCCTTCTGAATCGTGTTGGCCACAGATGCAGAATCTAGCTTCACAAACTCGCCCTTGATCATGCCGCTGTAGCCGCGCATGATGCCATATACTTCGATGCCGTGGTAAACGGCCGTACGTACTACTGCCCGGATGCAGGCATTCATGCCTGGGGCGTCGCCTCCGCTGGTGAAAACCGCTATTCGTTTCATCATAACTCTCAGTACTCAAACAAAAGCCCGAAGGCCGGAGCCGGCAAAGGTGGCAAATCCTACGGGAAAGTAAAGCCTTCTAGTGATGTAATCTCAAAATGAAGCACCCAAACAGCCTTTTTTTTCCCAACCTCGTAAACAGAGCTGTTGCAACTGCGTGCCCTTTCCGGTATATTACCCACCTGCCTCTTGGGTAATTCTCTAACCCGGCGGCACGCGCTCCACACTCCTCCAACCCACCGTCTACTTAAGCCCCGCCAGTATGTTTGGTTTTTTTGAAAACGAGCAGACCAAGAAAGTCAAAAGCCACCTCATCAACCTAGCAGCACTGGCCAAAGCCGATGGTCATATTGACGAACGGGAAATGAACTTCATTGTAGCCGTAGGAAAGAAAAATGGCATGCGTGCCGATGAGGTGCGCACCATAGTAGGCAACGCTGGGCGAGTAGCAATGGTGCTCCCCGAAAACGACTCGGAGCGCTTCGACCAGATATTCGACCTTGTGGACATGATGCTGGCCGATGGCGTAGTAGACGACCACGAAATGGATTTCTGCATTGATATGGCCGAAAAACTCGGCTTCCGCAAAGCCATTGTAGGTGTACTCGTCCGCAAGATCTCTATGGGCGTGAAAGACGGCCTGCCTCGTGAACAAATCAAGGAGGAAACCCAAGCTTTTCTAAACTACAACGACTTGCAAGGTAAACAGTAAACACTGCTACAAGCAAGCCACTACGGGCCGCCTGCACTACTGTGCGAGGCGGCCGTGGTATTTTAGTGCCCTGCTGTTTCTTCTATGGCGCGCAGCAGTGCCGCACAGGCTGCATCAATTTGCTCGTCGGTGATGGTGAGGGGCGGAGCAATCCGCAAGGAGTTGTCGCAGAACAGAAACCAGTCGGTTAGCAGGTGCTCATGCCACAGGGCCCGGTCGATGATGGGCTTAAGCACGTCGAAAGAGTCGAACTCCACGGCTAGTAGCAGGCCACAGCCCCGCACGTCGCGAATGGCCGGGTGCACAAGCTGCCGCCGGAAGCGCGCCCCTTTCTCGGCCACGCCGGCCAGCAAGTTTTCCTCTTGAATGACGCGTAGCGTAGCCAGCGCCGCCGCGCAGGATACCGGATGGCCCCCAAACGTGGTGCAATGGCCAAGAATGGGATTGGTTTTAAATCCGGCCATGATTTCCTGAGATGAGATAAAGGCCCCGATGGGCATACCGCCGCCCATGCCCTTGGCCGTAAGCAGAATATCAGGTTCAATGCCAAACTGCTGGAAAGCCCAGAAAGTACCGGTTCGGCCAAATCCGCACTGAATTTCATCGAGGATGAGCAGGGCGCCTACTTCCGTGCAGCGTTGGCGTAGGGCGGGTAGGTAGCCCGGGGCCGGCACCCGCACGCCCGCTTCGCCCTGCACAGTTTCAATCACTACGGCGGCTGTGTGCTCATCAATCAGCTCTAGGTCCTCGAAATTGTTGTGCCGGAAGTGGCGTACATCGGGGAGCAAGGGCCGGAAGGCGTTTTTGAAACCCTCGGAACCTGTAATGCTAAGGGCCCCGTGCGTAGAGCCGTGGTAGGCATTGAAGCTGGATAGCAAGCCCGTGCGGCCCGTGTGGCGCTTCGCCAGCTTGAGGGCCCCTTCCACCGCTTCGGCACCCGAGTTTGTGAAATATACATTGTCGAGGTGGCTCGGTAGGGTTTCGTGCAGGGCTTGGGCAAGCCGGGCAGGGGGGGCCTGCACTACCTCACCATAAACCATCAGGTGCAGGTACTTGTCTAGCTGATCCTGAATAGCAGCTAGCACCCGGGGGTGGCGGTGCCCCACGTTGCTCACACCAATACCCGAAATCAAATCGAGGTAGCGGTGGCCCTCCGGACTGTACATGTACACGCCCTCGGCGCGCTCAATCTCAAGCAGAAGGGGAAAATCGGAAGTCTGGGCCTGATGGCGCAGGAAAAGCTGGCGGGGCGTAAGCATACTAGGCAAAACAAATTCGGGCCGCAAAAGTACGGCGGAAGGGTCGCCAAATTTTCACTAGCGCATGTACGCCTGCGAGAAGGCCATAAAAAAGCGGCTGGTTGACCAGCCGCTTTTCTATAGTAGCATAATACTCAATTGACTGACGCACATCGAGTAATGTGTGCGCCGAATGGGTTAGTTGTTTGGTTGGTCTGTGGCGTGGGAACCGCGTGGCCCGCGCCGGTCGGCAACGCGCTTGATGACTTCACGAGTGAAATCTCGCTCGGCCGTGTACAGCTTTCCTACCTGCCGGATGCTGAGCAACTTCTGAAACCGTTCGAAATACTCCTTTTCCAGCTTCACCTCCTGTTGGCGCAGGTCCATGGCCTGGGTTAAGTTGTCCTTGATTTGCTGGTCGGTGAGGGCATCGGGGTTGGTAGAACGCAGCAGGCGCATGCGGCGGTTGATGTCGCGGCGCTTGTTGGTGAAGTCGTTGTAAACGGGCCAGAATTTCTGAGCCTGGTCCTGGGTAAGCGAAATCTTATCGGTGATGTAGGCAATCTTGGCGTTTTCCAACTGATTCAGCCGGGCCTGCCGATCGGCTTGGGCAAAAGAAGCAGCCGGTACTACCGCTAGCAGCATAAGCACCAGTAGACTACGAAGAAGATGATTCATAAGAAGAAGGGCAACATGGGAAAGTAAACATACACCCTAGAGGTAGGTATCCTCCAAAGGCTGAGCGTCTAGCACATCCTGCACTTCGCTAGGAGAAGCTTGCAGGTACGTTTCAGGAAGGGGCTGGGCCGTGGCTGGTAGCTCTGCCAGGTCAGTGAGCGTCACGCGTTGGTCGCTGGCTAGGAGGTAGTCTACCAGCTCTTGTTGGGGCACCGAGGCTAAACTATCGGCTGGTGGGGTGGGGGGATGCTGAATAAGGACATAGGTAGTAGCAAACCCACCTAGCAGTACCACTGATGCCAGTGCCGTACGCAAGGGTGCGGGTAGCAACCCAAGCCAGCGCACCGGGCTGTTCACCTCGCTAGTCACGCGCTCCATCACCCGCGTAGGGAGTTGCTCGAAGTAGCGGTCTGGCGGGGAAGCCAGCGGAGGCTGCGAGCGGCGCGGGTGGTTGTCCAAACGAAAGGGAGTATTCATACTGCTTAGAAGTGGTCGAAGCTCTCGGGTTTAATTATTTAGGGACGCTTCCGTAACGTACTGCTCAATTTTTTTCACGGCATGGTGGTAGGAGGCTTTGAGGGCACCCACGGAGGTGCCCGTTACCTCGGCCATTTGCTCATAGGGCATTTCATCGTAGTAGCGCAGGTTAAACACCAAGCGCTGTTTGTCGGGAAGGCGCAGAATGGCTTTCTGCAACGTGCGCTCCACCTCGTCGCCGGCCAGGCTGGCATCAGCTTCTACTTTAGCGGTCAGTTCTGCTCCCACATCATGCAGAGGTAGAAAGAACTTCCGTCGCTTGCTGGCCAGAAAGCTCAGGCACTCATTGGTAGCAATGCGGTAAATCCACGTGTAGAGCGAAGCATCGCGCCGAAAGGAAGCTAAGTGGTTCCACACCTTCACAAACACGTCTTGCGTGAGGTCGTCGGCGTCATCGTGGTCGATAACCATTTTGCGTACGTGCCAATACACCTTCTGCTGGTACTTGCGCACCAGCTGGTTGAAAGCCACATTGCGGGTGGCGGGGTCATCAAACTTGACGAGTATCTCCTGGTCTTCCAAGCGCAGGGGAGCGGGTTAGGGCGGCGGGTGTAAGCCTTAGAATGATACGCTGGCTATTAGTTTAATTTCACTTGAACGACTATCTTGACTGATGGGGTAGAAAAGAAGTGAAAGAGCAACTAGTCAACTATATACGCGTGCCTTATGAAGAAGTATTTTCTTGCGCTGTTGGTTGGTCTTTTCAGCCAGATAACGCCTGCAGCCGCCCAAATCAAATCGAGCGAGGTGGAGATATGGGGCCTGCCTACTGGCCTCACCCGGGAAAGCTTCGTAGCAGCCCTCAACGAGAAGAAAGCCACGGTATGCATGGCCGCTATCCGGCCCATGGGCTACAAGGACGCGCAGGTAATATGGCTGGCCGATGATCAGTGGCTTGTGACGCTACGCTCCGACACAGGCAAGCCCTACCGGACCACAGCAGCTCCCGCGCCCAGCGTAGTTGCTCAGCTTAATGCAGCCATGCACATACAGCAGCTACATAACCCAGAGTTTCAGATGGCCAGGAAGATGCTGTTTGCCGTCCGGGCTCAGGATACGGCGGCGGTTGCGGCCATCCGGCGCAAATACCCACGCCACCAAGCAGCCCGCTACGCAGCGTCTCTGCGGCTGCTTCAGGCGCCCAGCCCGCTTACGGTGGCGCAGTGCGTAGCTGTGCTGCATAGCGCCGCGCCCGACTCAGTGCGTGAAAAGGCGCTGGTGCAGGCGGGTTCCCGGGCGCACACCGCCACGGAAGTGTACCAACTGCTGCCTTTCCTACGCGACCCTAATCTAGGCATAGCTACCCTGCAACTCGTTCAGGGTTTTTTTCGCTACCACCCCATTGCCCTCCAGGACTGGCCCCAGGTACTACCCGACTACGTGCAGGCGCTCAACGCCCCCGACCCAACTATGGTGGCAGGACTGTCCGCCTTTCTCTACGAGCACAAAGTGCCGCGCCAGTATGCGCAGCAACTCATGACTCAGGGCTCCACTACTATCCGAGAAATTCTGCAAGGACAGCATGCGGAACTTAGTGTGTTAAAGCAGCCGCTGTACCCACTTCTGAGCTACCTCGCGGGCTCCTCTATCACTAGTGCTTCCGCCGGGCTGGCCTACGTAGCCACGTTCACCACGCAGTAAGCGCGGGCCCTACCTAACGGGTGGTGCTGTACGCTACTCCCACGGTTACGTTGGTGTTATCCGGGAAGCGGCCCTCGATAACACGGCTTTCGTGGGTGTAGTTGTAGCTGAAGTTGACGGAAAATTTACGCGGAAGCTTGAGCGCCAGCGTGGTCAGGTTGCTGAAGCGGTAGTCGCCGAAATCTAGTACGGAAGGCTGGTAGAACGTAATGGAGCTCAGCGTTACAACGCTCCGCGAGTAGGATACTTTCAGGCGGGCAGAGTTGCGGGTAGTAAGACGGGAAGTGCCGTCGCGAAAGTTTGTTTTCTCCCGGATCAGCAGGTTGCTCACCGAAACTTCCCGTCCCAGCGTGTCGGAGTAGAAGGCCCACCCGGGCCCGGCTCCCAACTGCACCCGGCTCGTAATGCCGCGCAGGTTACTGATTTCGAATCCGCCCAGCGCGTAGGCCCTAAACCTGCCCTTGTAGTAGTAGGGGGTAGCATTGAGCAGCAGCTCCCGCTCCTTCAGAAACCCATCTTGCTTGCCGTAAATAAAGCTTCCGCTCAGAGGTAGGCCGTAGTGCTGGCCCCGCGTAAATGTGAGGGAGTGGGAAGTGGAAAGCAAGGCCCGGCTCACGCCGCCGCGGCTGTAGGCGCCCGTTAGCTGCCCGCTATATACGATGAGGGTGGTGTCGCGCTGCTGCTGGTTTTGCGCGTGCAAAGCAGGTGCAGCACCCACAACCAAAAAGCAGCAGAGAAGAAAGTAGAGTAAGCGCATAAATAGCGGGGCCGCAAGCCCCAGAGTGTGTGCAAGTATACGGGCAGATTTTTTTCGGCTGGCCCTGAGCAGGAGTAGAGTACTATTCGGATATAACTACTTTTAGCCGTTCACCTGACCGACTTGCCTGCTATGAGCAACCTAATTCAGTTTGTGGCCAACCACGACGATTTATCTACTGACAAAGGCTTTCAATTCAAATTCTACTGCGACAAATGCCGAAACGGGCACATGTCGCGGTTTCATCCCAACAGCATCGGTATTGCTGGGGAACTGATGCGGGCAGCAGGTAGCCTGTTCGGGGGCAGCTTCTACGATGCCGGAAATGCCGCCTACCACGTGCAGCGGGCCATTGGGGGCAAAGCCCACGATGCCGCCTTGGAAAAAGCAGTGCAGGAGGGTAAAGAATACTTCAAGCAGTGTACCCGCTGTGGGCACTGGGTGTGCCCTACTGTATGCTGGAACCACACGGCCGGTCTTTGCGAAAGCTGCGCCCCCGATGAGCACGAGGAGCTAGCGGCCCAGCAGCGGCAAGCAGCGCGGGAGCAAATTCAAACCAAAACCCGCCAGCACGACTATACAAGCCAACTTGATTTCTTGGGTACCGGGACCATTGTGCACTGCAAAAGCTGCCAGAACAAGCTAGAGCCAAGCCAAAAGTTTTGCCCGCAGTGCGGTACCCCTAGCGTCGCGGCTCAGGCGAAGGAAAAGTTTTGCACCAGCTGCGGCGCCTCGCTCAAGCCCGGGCAACACTTTTGCGCCGATTGCGGAACCAAGCAAGCGTAGGCTACTGAACCCGCACGGCATGGCCACGAACTTACGAGAGGAACTGCACCAGTTGTCGGCGTCGGAGGCAGCCTTCTACGCAAGGTTGGGCCTGCAATTAGGGGTAGCAACCTTGGCCGACGTAAGCGAGTGGGTTGATGACGTGCTGTTGCAGGAGCCAGAGCCGGAGCTGTTTTATCTAGAGCTCTACCGCTATCTGCGCACCGGCAAAGACGAGGTACTCGCGTACCTAAGCTTGGCTTTTCCGCCCGAAAGCTTTTCGGTGCGTCCGGCGCTGGCTTGGCTGCAGCAACACCTAAGTGCGGGCTCCTGGTCTTTGGGGCAAACCATAAGCGCCCTGTACCGCCTCCGCCTGCTGGTTACTTCCGACCGGGAAATTGGCTGGATATACGGGCTGGCTGCTGACTACGAGCATAGCTCCCAGGAGTCGGCGGAGGCGCTGCGGGACGTGTACCGCGAAACGGAAGCCTTTCTGGCGTGCTACCACGACTATACTTTTGCCAACCGCGCCGAGTGGCTATATCTGGATGCGGCGCTAGAGCAACGCTTGGCCAACCTACACAGCTAACGTGAGGATAAATGCTAGGAGCCAACGGATTACCAGTAAACAAAAAAACTCCCGCTACACTGGGGTAGCAGGAGTTTTTGTGCAGTTTGATGACGTGAGCTTACTTGCGGCGGGCCATTACTTTCTCTACGGCCGCCACAATGGCTTGCTCATTGAGGCCATATTTCTCCATCAACTGGTCGGGGGTGCCAGACTCGCCGAAAGAGTCGTTTACGGCTACCATTTCCAGGGGTAGGGGCTCCTCGCGGATCAGCAGTTGGGCAATGGAGTCGCCCAAGCCGCCGTTCATCTGGTGTTCCTCCGCCGTTACCACGCAGCGCGTTTTGCGTGCCGAGGCCAGCACCAACTCCGCGTCCAGCGGCTTAATGGTGTGGATGTTGATGATTTCCGCGTTGATGCCTTTATCAGCCAATAGCTTACCCGCCAGAATAGCTTTCCATACCAAATGGCCGGTAGCGAAGATGCTCACATCGGTACCTTCGTTCAGCACAATGCCCTTGCCGATTTCAAACTTCTGGTCGGCGGGGGTGAAATTGGGCACTACCGGGCGGCCAAAGCGCAGGTACACGGGGCCTTCGTAGTCGGCAATGGCCAGGGTAGCGGCTTTGGTTTGGTTGAAGTCGCAGGGGTTAATGACCGTCATGTGCGGGAGCATCTTCATCATCCCGATGTCTTCCAGAATCTGGTGGGTAGCACCATCCTCGCCCAGCGTGAGGCCCGCGTGCGAAGCGCAGATTTTTACGTTTTTGTTGGAGTAGGCAATGCTCTGCCGAATCTGGTCGTACACGCGGCCTGTGCTGAAGTTCGCGAAGGTACCCGTGAATGGAATTTTACCCCCAATAGTAAGGCCCGCGGCCAGGCCCATCATGTTGGCCTCGGCAATACCTACTTGGAAAAACCGCTCGGGATTGTCTTTGATGAAAGCATCCATCTTGAGCGAGCCAATAAGGTCGGCGCATAAGGCTACAACGTTCGGGTTGGTTTTGCCCAGCTCGTGCAAGCCCGCGCCAAAGCCGCTGCGGGTGTCTTTTGATTCGGTGTAGGGAAAGTCTTTCATATGTGAAGATGTAGGGTTCTTAGAGAGGTTTGTGGTGTTAGTTAGTCGTTCTGCAGTTGCACGTTCAGCAAGACAGTCCCTCAGTTGTCACTGCTAGCAGCTCTCGCCACTGTAAGTCACCGGGCAGCTCAGCGGCGCTAAACTCCAAGTGAATCACGCGGCGCGGGCGGCTACTAGTGCTGCGGTTAGAAGCGTGCAGCGTAAGCGGCTGCATAAGCATCAGGCCCCCGGCCGGCACCGGGCAACGTACGGCCCGCGGCGTGTAGTGGGGATGCTGATCATTGGCAATGACGCCGTGACGATGAGAACCGGGTACTACACGCAACGCACCATTAGTTTCGTCACAGTCGTCTAGGTGGAGGCGCACCGTAATGATGCTTTCCAGAACGGAAGGCGGCGGTAGTACAGTTACCTCGTCGCCTTTGCTGGTCCAGGGACCATAATCCGGCAAATCGGCCCGGTGGTTTACCCGTATCATCACATCCTGATGCCACGCCACCAGCCAGTTGGAGCCAGCGGGCTTGTCGAAGTAGATAGCCTTCACCAAGTAGGGTTGGCTATCGGGAAAGAGCCCGGACAGCACTTCCCGCAGCCGGGGCGTCAGTAGCTGCTCACGCAAGGCCGGAATCTCGCCCAGCAGGTTGCGGATGGCAAATACGTCCTGGCTCCGTCGAAAATTAGGCGAGGAAGTTTCGGCTCTTTCGATAGTGCGAAGCAAGCCTGCTAGTTCTTCGGGAGTGTAGATGCCCGCTAGGATGGCGTAACCGTTTTGGGCTAGGGCGGTTGCGCTCTGGCTTATAAGGTTTTGCAAAACAGAAGAGGACATGAGGTATAGGGGTATGGGCTGGCGGTGCTGCCTACCGGTTGTGCTCTTCATCGGCCGAAAATGCTCACCGAAGTGGTTTGACCCGGCCGGATAGTGAAGTTGCGTACGTCAGTAAACTTGCTGCCGGTAGCCGTTTTGGTGCGAAACACCAGCCGGTATACTCCGGGCTGCATGGTTACATTCACTTTGCTGCTCCCGCCATCGGGCAAGTTGTGCACCCAGGTCTGCGACTCGTCGTTGTTGAGCTTGTAAATGCTGCCGTACCCTTTCAAGTCCGTCACAATGTTCAGGATGCCGGGCGCTTCGTAGGTTACGGCCGTTTCCTGGCCCTGCTTCACCGCGATGCGGCGCACCTGGCGGGGTAGGGTCAGGAGCTCCACTTCGTAGTTGCCGGCCAGTAGTTTCTGCCGTGCGCCAAAGGATAAAGCTACCACCGTGGCGGGGCTGCCCTGGGCCCGTACTACCGCCTGCACCGTGCCATAGGGATTCGGCGACAGGTTGGGGTTCTGAAGCCAGAGCGTACCCTGGGGCGTTTTGTACGTTAGCACGTTGGCCCGACCGGGGCGGATGGGCAGGTTCTGCTGGCGCACGGGCGGCACCGTGTTAATCACCAAGTCGTAGCTCTGCAAGGCGTCAATGTCGAGCACGTCGGGTTTGCCCTGGGCGTCGCGGTAGTGCACGTAGTTGTACTCCGGCTGGTCCGTCACGTTGTTCTGAAACGTCATGTTCACGTTCGATTCCACGGGGCGGCCCTGCTCGTCGGTGAGGTTCACTGCAACGGTGGTCTTAGCCAGGGTTTGGGCTACTACATCGTTGAGGATGGTACGAAAGGTTTGCACATCGGCCGCGTTGTAGTACTGGCCCAGGCACTCCAGCTGCTTCCCAAACTCCCGCTCGGCTCCGATGCCAATCACGAAGGGCTTGAGAAACACCCGTTTTCGCTGCAAAGCTACCGCCGTGGCGCACGGGTCTCCCTTGCAGGATTCCAGGCCATCGGTAATTAAAATCAACACGTTGCGCGCCGATTTATCCGCCGGAAAGTCATTGGCCGATTGCAGCAAGGAATAGGTAATGGGCGTGTTTCCCTTGGGCTGAATGGTTTTGAGGCGAGCTTTAATAGCCCCCGCGTTTTTGGGCGCAAAGGGTACTTCCAGCTTGGAGTCCTCGCAGTTCTGCTCCTTGTTTTCGTGCTGGTGCCCGTAGGCCCGTAGCGCCAACTCCAAGTGCGGATACGCATTCAGTGAGTCTACCATCTTGGAAAGTAGATTCTTGGCTACATCCCAGCGTTGCTGTCCTTCCCAAGGCGCCCGCATAGAGCCCGACGCATCCAGCACGAACAGGATGCGCGTGGTGCGGGTAGAAGCCGGGGCCACATTTTGAGCACGACACGGCAGCGCCAGCCAGAGTATAGCTAGTAACAGTGCGTAGCGTACCCAAAACGTGGCGCCCATCTTCCTGCGGTGCGGGGTTAGTAGTCGCCGGCTTCTTCTACCAGCAGTTGCTGCAGGGCTTTCTCGAGCTGCTCGTCGTTCGGAGCCACGCCGTGCCACTTATGCGAGCCCATCATGAAATCAACGCCGAAGCCCATTTGCGTATCCATCAGCACCATAATGGGCTGGCCCTGCCCGCTGAGGCGCTGAGCTTCTTCGATGGTGGGAAGTAGCTTTTCGAGGTCGTTGCCGTCGGTTTCCAGTACGCGCCAGTTGAACGATTCAAACTTGGCGCGCAGGTCGCCTAGGCCACCAATTTTCTCGGTGGGGCCATCAATCTGCTGGCCGTTGCGGTCTACGAAAGCAATCAGGTTGTCTACTTTGTGGTGGGGGGCGTACATGGCGGCTTCCCAAATCTGGCCTTCCTCTAGCTCCCCGTCGCCCATCAGCACAAATACCTGCCGAGCGTCGCCGTTTAATTTCTTCGCCTGGGCGGCCCCAATGGCCACGCTCAAGCCCTGGCCCAACGAGCCCGAAGCAATACGAATGCCGGGCAGGTGCTCGTGCGTAGCGGGGTGGCCCTGCAAGCGCGAGTTCAGCTTACGGAAAGTAGCCAGTTCAGCTACCGGAAAGTAGCCCGAGCGCGCTAGCACTGAGTAAAATACCGGCGAAATGTGACCATTGGAAAGGAAAAACAAGTCCTGCCCCGTGCCGTTCATATCGAAGGGCTCGGGCGTGTGCTCCATTACTTTGAAGTAGAGCGCCACCAGCAAATCGGTGCAACCCAACGAGCCGCCGGGGTGGCCCGAGTTTACCCCGTGCACCATGCGCACGATGTCGCGCCGCACTTGGGCGGCAATCTGTTTCAACTCCGCTACCGAGCGGGTTGGCTTGGGCGCGTGCGTCTCGGAAGAAGCGGCGAATGACGTTTCCTGGGCCATAATAACAGTTAGGGTTGATGGGAAAGCAAAGGTAGAAAGTTGGGCGAGAGGGGAAGGTAGAGGAAACCGTACTAGTAAAAAAAGACCGGCCTCTCCGCTGAATGCGTTGCAGAAGCTCCCGCCGCAAGCAAAAAAGCCCTGCCAGAGGGGCAGGGCTCTTGAAAATTATAGCAGCTGAGCCGCGTGGTTTTTGGTATCCACTTTGGTGATGACCTTTTCAATCTTGCCCTCCTCGTCGATGAGGAAGGTGTAGCGCATAGTGCCCATGTACTTGCGGCCGTACATGGATTTTTCCTGCCATACGCCGTAGTCTTGCACAATCTTCTTGTCCTCGTCTACTAGCAGCGGAAAGGGCAGCTCGTGCTTGGTTGCAAACTTCTTGTGCGACTTCTCAGAGTCGATGCTGACGCCAAGCACTTGAATACCGGCGCCCAGCAACTGCTGGTAGTTGTCGCGCAGGTCGCAGGCCTGGGCCGTGCAGCCGCTGGTATCGTCTTTGGGGTAGAAGTAGAGGGCTACTTTGCGGCCCTGAAAGTCGGAGAGGCGGAGCAGGTTACCATCTTGGTCGTGGGCTTCAAAAGCCGGTGCCAGCTCGCCAGATTGAGGAATAGACATGCCACGAAGGTAGAACGGAAGTACGGCTTCTCCCAACGGAGGGCAGCCTGCTACCCCCTTGGCGCCTAGCAAGCCGCCCCAAGCGTGGGAACGGCTATGCGCCTGCTTCCTCTATGGGTTGGGGAGTGTAGACTAGCTTTTCCACGGGGAAACCCAGGCCACGGCCATAAGCCACTAGCCGGTCGCGGATGCTGCGCTCTAGGTGTGGCGTGCGGCTTAAGATCCACAGGCTTTTGCGGCTAGGCTCGCCCACCAGCGCGTAGCGGTAGTCGGCGTGGTCTAGCTCCAGGATCCAGTAGTCGCCCTCGAAAGGCCAGAAAAAGCTGACTTTCAGCTTGGCATTCGTCACTGGGTCTACTACCCGTGCCGTGCCCGTAGCCGTTTCTACGGGGCCTTCCAGTCCATTCTTGTGGCAGGTGTTGAGCACCTTCACTTTGCCGTCGGGCTGCAGCTTGTAGTGCGCCGTAACGTGCTGGCATCCCTTTTCATACCGCGTAGGTAGCCGGGCAACTTCGTACCAAAGGCCCGCATACTTGTGCAGATCAACGTGGGCTACCGTAGCCAAGGGCGCCTGCAGCTTGCGGCGCGCGTACGAATAAGCTGCTACGCCCGTGGCAACAGTAGCAGCAATAGCCGTAAACAAAACGGGCCGGCGGCGTTTAAGTAAGTCGTTGGACATGGTCGAGGAGAAGAAAGGATGCTACCTGTACGCGGTATCGGCGTGCCAGGATATACCCTAGTTGCCAGTTGGTGCTCAGGGGCTAGTAGAAAAGAAAGTAGCCTGCCTTGGTTAAGCTAACGAATGTAGGTATATGTATCAAGGGTGTGAGTAGATACCTCAGCGTACTCAAAAACCACATGTAGTATGGAAAAGCAACTTGCAGGCAAAGTAGCCCTCGTAACGGGCGCCGCATCCGGTATTGGTAAAGCTATTGCCGAACTCTACGCCCAACAAGGAGCCAGCGTGCTGGTATCGGATGTGGATGCTGAGAAGGGGCAGCAACTGGTGGCCGAAATAACCCAGGCTGGCGGACAGGCTCAGTTTCAGCGCACCGACGTGAGTGACCCCACCCAGTGCGAAGCCCTAGTGCAAAAAGCAGTTTCAGCTTTCGGGCAGTTGGATATTGCCTGCAACAATGCCGGTATTGGGGGCGAGCTAAACCCAGTGGGTAAGTACAGCCTAGAAGGCTGGAAAAAGGTTATCGACGTTAACCTCAACAGTGTGTTCTTTTGCCTGAAGTACGAGCTGGCTGTAATGCAGGCGGGAGGTAGCATTATCAACATGGCTTCCATCCTCGGGCAGGTAGGTACGCCCAATTCGGCAGCCTATGCGGCGGCCAAACATGCTGTTGTAGGGCTCACGCAATCAGCCGCGTTGGAGTATGCTACCCAGGGCATTAGGATCAATGCGGTAGGGCCGGGCTACATTGAAACGCCTTTACTTAAAGATCTTCCTGTCACACAAAAGCAACAATTAGTAGCTTTGCATCCTCTTGGGCGACTAGGACGGGCTGAGGAAATTGCCGAGTTGGTGCTATGGCTCAGCTCGGATAAGGCCTCCTTTGTGACGGGTTCTTACTATCCAATAGATGGGGGCTACCTGGCGCGCTAGAAATTCAACGGCCTGACCACGCGACTAAATAACGCGGTGGGCCGGCTGAAGCTGCTAACTTATAAGCCGTGAGCTAACAAGCTCAACCGCAGGTAGTAAGCAGTTTCGGCCGGTTTTTTATTGTTGCTCGTATAGGTACTACTTCTCATTCCTTTCTGCTCATGCTGCACCTGGAACATCTCTCGCTTAACATACCAGATACGAACAAACCCCGCGTGGTCATTATTGGCGGCGGCTTTGGGGCGGTTAATCTGACAAAAGATCTGCCTGATAAGGACTTTCAGGTAGTGATGCTAAGTAAGCTGAACTACTACGGCTTCTGGCCCCTGTTGTATCAGGTGGCCACGGCCGGCTTGGAGCCCGAATCCATTGCCGAACCTGTTCGGAAAATTTTTGACGACCGCAAGGACTTCCACTTCCGCTTTGTGCGGGTGACCAACATTGACCCAGCCGCCAAAACGGTGACTACCCTTATTGGGTCTATCCGCTACGATTACCTGGTAATTGCTACGGGTACTACGTCTAACTACTTTGGCAATCAGCAGATTAAGCAGCATGCTTTTGGTCTAAAGACCTTGGATGATGCCGTAAACCTGCGAAGCCAGCTGCTGCAAAGCTTTGAGCAAGCCAGCATGACGCGCGACCCCGAAACGCGTCAGGCCCTGCTCAACATTGTTATTGCGGGGGCGGGCCCCACGGGCGTGGAGCTGGCTGGCTCCCTGGCTGAAATGCGCCGCCACATTCTGCCCCGAGACTACCCTGGGCTGGACTTCAAGCAAATGAACATCTACCTGGTAGATGGCTTGGATAGGGTTCTGCCGCCTTTGTCACCAGAGTCGAGCAAGAATACCCACGAGTACTTGGAGGAGCTAGGCGTCATCATCAAGCTCAACAAGCTGGTCGATTCGTACGACGGACATACGGTGAAGTTCAAGGATGGCGAACAGATCCGCAGCCAGACCATGGTGTGGGCCGCTGGCGTAGCCGGTGCCATCATTGAAGGACTTCCCGCCGAGGTAGTAGAGCGCGGGCGCTATTTGGTCAACACCTTCAACCAAGTGCAAGGCTACGAAGACATTTTCGCCATTGGCGACGTGGCCGTGATGAAAACCGATAAGTGGCCCAAGGGCCACCCACAGGTAGCGCAGCCCGCCTTGCAGCAGGGGGCTCACCTCGGTAAAAACCTGGTGCGCCAGCTCCGCAACCAAGCGTGGCAGCCCTTCAGCTACTTCGACAAAGGCTCCCTGGCCATTGTAGGCCGGGCCCGGGCCGTAGCCGATTTGCCCGGCAACAAAACTCTCCGCGGGTTTATTGCCTGGGTGGCGTGGTTGTTTGTACACGTGTACTACCTCATTGGTTTCCGCAGCAAGCTGATTGTGTTGGCCAACTGGGTATACCGCCTGTTCACCTACCAGCGCGGTGCCCGCATTATTGTGCGGCCTTTAATCAAGGAGGAAGATAAAATGGGGGAAGTATTTGTCCGACAACCGGCCAATTAAGCTTCCCGCTGTTCTTCATTCTGCCAACAAAAAGGCCCTCTTCCACGGAAGAGGGCCTTTTTGTTGTGGGTGCTGCTGGGCGTGCTACAAAGTCAGGTTAATGACTTTCTCGTTACCAGCTTGGTCCGTGAGGTATAGGGTAGCCGGACCGTGCAAGGCCGGGCCCAGCGTGTCGTCGTGCTCTGTAAACAGGGTGGCATTTTTATACTCGTGGCGCAACAGGCGGAATTGCCCGTTTACCAATAGTTTATAGCTAGCTACCCCCGAAAGGTCGTCGCCAACTTTGAACACCAGGCCTCCTGCACCCCGGCTAATAAGGCGGGCTGAGGGGGGTATTGTATCCGTCAGGAGGCGAAACTGACCAAAGGTTTTAATAGGGGCCGAAACGCTGGTGCCCGTAGCATCCCATTTGCCACCCACGTAGGCGCGCCCTCCTTCGCCGAAACGCTGTAGATGGCCGTGCGGCGCGGGTCTGCTACAGGGCCACCGGGTCGTAGGGTGAGGCGCAGGGGCTGGTAGAGTGGCGTGCGGGGCGAGTGTACCGTCCAGAGGCCTTGCTTGTAGGTGGTCTGCACGTACAGAGTGTCAAACAAGGTTTTGGGATTGAACCCCAAACTCATGCTGGCCGTCGAGAAACCGAACTCCCGGCCCGCCGGTATCATGGCCTGCCGGTCGAACCGCTTAGTGATGCGCCCAAACTGCATGGAATCGGGTAGGCCAGCTCGCAAATCGTAGAGGTAGGTGTTCTGGCTCTGGGCCGTGTAGCTGGGCTTAAGCGTCAGGCGGCGGTTGCCGCTAAACAAGGTCAGATTACCGCCTACTGCGGCCGTGTCGGGGTCGGCGGCCGTGGCTACCAGTAGGTTGCGGCTTACATCGAACCGCAGGCTGGGTGTTTTGACGGCGGCCGAGCGCGTTTTGTAGTAGCCCGCTTCCTCACCGCGCAGCACAAAGCGCAGCGGCGTCATGTTGCCGTAAGAGTCGGCCATCCGAATTTCTACGCTGTAGATGCGGCCCGGCACCACGCGCAACCGGCCCTTGCTGCGCCCGTGGTATAGATGCTGAGCTCATTGCCATCGTCTACAAACAGCTTTTCCAGTTGCCTGCCTTGGGTGGCGCGCCACTCGTAGTCCATGTGCTGGTTTACCTGGCGGGAGCCTCCGGAAACGGAATATTGTCAACCACGTGCGAGTACAGGGGCTGCCCATTCACTAGCACGTCTACCTTCTGAAAGCCGTTTTTATTCCACGCCTGGTCGAACCGGTCGAAACCTTGCACCAGCAGGCCCACCGTGCCGTTAGCGGCAATGGTATCAGCCCACACGTAGCCTCCGCCGTTGAGGAGAGGTGGCGTTTTGGGAACAAACACCGCCTTACCGAAGCGGTTTTGCACGCGGGCGTCAATGCTGAGGGCCTCCACCGCAAAGGCCTGCAAGGAGGGGGCCACGTGGTCCTGAATCTCTTGGAAGCCACCCCACTGCAAAGGATTGAGCTGGTTGTCCTGCTGGTCGCGGACTTCCCAGTGCACGTGGGGGCCCGCCGACCCACCCGTATTGCCCGACAACGCCACAATGTCGCCGCGCTTCACGGGAAACTGGCCGGGTTTGAAGAACAACTCTAGCTCATAGGTTTGCTTTTCGTATTGACGTCGCCGCAACTCCTCGGCCACGGGACCTTTAAAGTGGTTTAAGTGCCCATATACCGTCGTTAGCCCGTTGGGGTGGGTGATATAGAGCACGTTGCCGTAGCCAAAGCTGCTTTGCTTGAGGCGCGAGATGTAGCCATCCTGAGAAGCGTGTACCGGCAAGTCAACGCGGCCATCGGTTTTAATATCGAGGCCTCCGTGGAAGTGATTGGGACGCAGCTCGCCCATGCTGGCCGCTAGAAAATTTTGCTGGCCGGGCTTAATAGGAAACAAGAAGTAGCCGTTGGGTACCTCAGGCCGGGAATTGGCCGTTGGGGTAGGAAGAGTAGACCGGGCGGGCTCAGTAGAATCAGGCTCCTGCCCGCCGCAAGCAGCGGGCTGCAACCCCAGTAGCAACCCAAAGGGCAACGCTACGCCAAGCAGCCGCCAGGGCTGGTGTTGTGCAAAAAAGGACATTCAAAAAAGGAGAATCAGCAGCAAGAAAAAGAAGGCGGCACCACTGCAACGCCTGCACAAGCCATTATCGTGCCTCCAGGGCCAGATGGATTATGGTGAAATATGGCCTCCTACCGGCAGGGCTACTACCGGTAGGAAGGGCTGAGGCTTACTTTATGGCCAAGTCCAGAAGCTTTTCGCCGGCTAGGTATCCCGTGAGTTGGTCGCCCACTTGCACAGGGCCCACCCCGCTGGGAGTACCCGTAAAAATGAGGTCGCCCATCTTGAGGGTGATGAACTGCGAGATGTAGCTGATGATCTTGTTGAAATCGTGGAGCATCATGCTAGAGTTGCCCTGCTGGCGCACCTCGCCATTTACTTCCAGGTGGAAGTCGATGTTCTTCAGATCGGCAAAATCGGCCACGGGCTTAAACTCTTGAGAAATGGGCGCCGAGCCGTCAAACCCTTTAGCCAGCTCCCAGGGTAGGCCCTTGCTCTTAAGCTTGCTTTGCAGGTCGCGGGCCGTGAAGTCGATACCTAAGCCGATGGCGTCGAAGTAGGTAGGAGCAAACTTCTCTTCGATGTTCTTGCCGTTCTTGCAGATGCGCAGCACCAGCTCAATCTCGTGGTGGATATCCTGGGAGAAATCGGGCAGGAAAAAGGGCTGGTTGCGTTGCAGCAGGGCCGTGTCCGGCTTGGAGAAAATGACGGGAGCGTCGGGCGTTTCGTTCTGGAGTTCAGCAATATGTTCGGCGTAGTTGCGGCCGATGCAAAGAATTTTCATGCTCAAGAAGTTGAAAGGCCAAGAGGCGTAGATTCTAGGAAAAAGCCTCTTACGATGACCGCTAGAGGGGGTGAAGGCCAAAAATAGCGTTTAATTCGCGGGCCGAAACGCAAACGAGGGGGCTTTTTGCAGCTTACGCTGATCGGCCAAACATTTTGCCTACTGCCTCACGTATAGCAACGCGACGTTGGCTGGCATCTGGCATGGTGCCTTGGCCGGCGTCGTTCCGTTCTGTTTACGTCGCTTTCCTCAACCCTCTCTTGCCGATGCTTAAGAAATTAGCTCTGGCCAGCTGCCTGTTTACGGCGGCCGCCTGCTCCACCGTTCCCATTACGGGCCGCCGTCAGCTCAGCCTCGTTTCCGATACGGAAATGAACCAGATGGCTGCCACCCAATACCGCGCCGTGCTGGATTCCAGTCGAGTTGTTACTAGTGGCGCCCAAGCGGCCATGGTGAAGCGGGTAGGCCAGCGTATTCAGCAAGCTGTGGAAACGTATTTTCGGCAGCAAAACCAATCCAGCCAGTTGGAGGGCTACGCCTGGGAGTTTAATCTGATTGAAGACAAACAGGAAAATGCGTGGTGCATGCCCGGCGGCAAAGTGGCCGTATACAGCGGCATCCTACCCATCACGCAGGATGAAAATGGCCTGGCCGTAGTAATGGGCCATGAAATAGCTCACGCCGTAGCCAAACATAGCTCGGAGCGGGCCAGCCAGCAATATGCCGCGCAAGGGGTAGGGGCAGCCGTTTCAACGGCCGTAGGACAAACGCCCACCCTTACGCAAAACGTATTTCTGCAAGCCGTAGGCCTTGGCTCGCAGCTAGGACTACTAAAGTACGGTCGCAGCCAAGAGTCGGAAGCTGACCACCTAGGCCTTATCTTTATGGCCATGGCTGGCTACAATCCAGACGGGGCGGTGGCATTTTGGCAGCGGATGGATGCCCGCGAAAACACGGCTTCGCCACCCGAGTTTCTTTCTACTCACCCCTCCAATGGTACACGCATTGCGGCCATTCAGAAAGAGCTGCCTGAGGCTCGTAAATACTATACCGCTCGCTAAGAGTAGGTGACTATCAATTCCTAAATGAAGTATTCTCTGCGTTCTGTATTTTCTCCACTGGTTGTGAGTGGCCTGCTGACCTTGGTTGGGCTAGCAGCCTGCGAAACTACCAAGCGGGGCTTCCCCGAGATGAGTTCGCCCACCAATGACCCCGATGTGGTAACCCGGCGGACGCTGGAAGCTACCAGTAAGCAGATTGCTCAGGTGTCGGATGGAAAAATTCAGTACATCATCCCCCGCGAGCAGTTGGCCAGCGGCTTCACTCGCCAATTCGGAGATGGTACCGTTATCGATAAAACTATGATTCGGAAAGTGCAGGAAACGTCGAAAGACAAGGCCGTGTACTACCTCGTGGGCCTGGGCCTGCACCACGGCATGTTCCGAGGCATGGCCTTGCCCTTGCAAACCTCCTCCGATAACAGCTTGTACCTAAGCTCGGCCGCTGCACGCTACATCATTACGGGCGTGGGCTGCACGTTCTGCTTCTTCAACTTCGAGAAAAACGAGATTGTAGGCACCACATGCGAGGAAAATACGGGGGGCAGCCGGTGCGATTTGCGCGTAGAAGACCACAATACCTTTTTTCCCCGCCGCTAGCCATGCTCAGCCGCAAATGGATTCTTCGCCTTTCCCTCACGGCCCTGGCCCTTCTGGTCACTACCGACCGGCGCCGGCCCACGCCGGCCCCGCCCGCTAAGAAACCCGAGGACAATTAACACGCATAAAAAAGGGTCCGCCGTATGGCGGACCCTTTTTTATGCGTGTTGGATAGCAAAGAGAAAGGAAGCTATACCATGTCTTCCTGCACTGCTTCCACAAACCGGGCAATGCGGTTTGTTAGCAAATCGGGGTTTACTTTCTCTATGGGGTGCGGGGTGTTCATGATGATTTCAAACGTAGCCCGAGGCAAGTGGTCGGCGAAGTAGCGGGAAGCATCCACGTCGGCCGTTTTGTCTAGTTCACCTACTAGCACTTGCACGGGCACCTCCAGCGTGCCCAGCGTTTCGGGCGTCAGTAAAGGTGACTCGCCAAGGCTGCGCAGCAGTGCGGCGGTTGCGGCCAGCAGGTCCGGTAGTGGGGTAGGGGCGTGCAGTTGCTCTAGCTTTGCTACGAACTCGGGTACTTTTTCCTGCATTTTCTCCAGGTTCAGCCAGCGCGTTTCAAGGGCGGCCAGTGCCGGCGACCAGTCGAGCTTGGTGCCTAGGGTCGTGATGCTACTGAACAGCTCAGGGGCCGTAAGGGCAGCCGTAAGGGCCGCGTAGCCTCCCAAGCTGTAGCCGAAGGCGTGCACGGGTGCCAAGTCATTCTTCATGATGAACTGCTTAACCTCCTGGGCAAACTGTCTCATCGTGAATTCTGATGCTACCAGGGGACGCCCGCCATGCCCGCCGAACGAGAATGAGTGCACCTCATAGAACGGGGGAAGCTCCCGCGTCAGGAATTTTAACTGCGCCTCCGTGGCCAGCGCGCCGTGCAACAGGAGAATGGTGTGTTTCATAGCAAAGTAGTGACGCGAGACCCGCATCCGCCGGTAAAAAGGGGATAGGTGCCGGGCTCCTACTTGGTAATGTCCGTTGCAAGCTGCACCAGATCCAACCCATCGAACGTGCCCGATGTCATCATCAACAGGTTCGCGTTCTGCCAGTTTTGGTTACGTAGAAATTCTGCTAGCTGCCGGCTGTCCGTGAACACCTGCAGGTTGGGGCGCTGGAAGGCTTGCTGTACCGCCTCAGGGGGCAGCGGCGGTAGGCGCTTGTGTTCCAGCACGTGCGGGTTAAAGTACACCACGGCCACGTCGGGCGCATCGAAAGTATGGGCGTACTGGGGCAGGAAGGCTGGATTCAGGGAGCTGAATGTATGTAGCTCCAAGCAGGCAACCAATTTGCGCTGAGGATACTGCTTTTTAAACGCCGTGGCAGTGGCCTTGAGCTTGCTAGGCGCGTGGGCAAAGTCTTTGTACACAACGGACTCCTGGCCTTCGCGCACGAGCTCTAGGCGGCGGGCAGCACCTTTAAACGAGCCCAAAGCTTCGTAGAAATCCTTGCCCTTAATGCCCAAGCACTTGCACACCTCTTTGGCGGCCGAAATATTGCGCAGGTTGTGCTCTCCGAATACCTGCACGGGTACTTCCTCGTCCTTCTTATTGAGCAAGAATGTTTTACCCTGGCGAATGACGTGCTCGTGCGGACCGTAGCCGATGTACTTCACATCGGGGCTGGAAGGTACCGTTACAAGCTGCACTTGCTCGTCGTCCCGGTCGTAGATGAGCGTGCCGGCCTTGGGCGTCATGTCGGCAAAAGTCTTGAACTGCTCCCGGTAAATTTCCTCGGTTGGGAACACATTGATGTGGTCCCAACTGATGCCCGAAATCACCCCAATGTGGTGCTGGTACAGGTGGAACTTCGGGCGCCGGTCGATGGGTGATGATAGATACTCGTCGCCTTCGATGATGATAATGGGTGCATCTTCCGTGAGCTGCACCATCAGGTCGAAGCCTTCCAGCTGAGCTCCCACGGCGTAGTCGAACTTGCGGCCATGGTAGCGTAGCACGTGCAGAATAAGCGAGGTGATGCTGGTCTTGCCGTGCGAACCGCCAATAACTACGCGCTGCTTATTCTTGGAGGCCTCGTAAATAAATTCCGGGAAAGAATATACGCGCAGCCCCAACTCCTGGGCCTTCAGCAGCTCGGGGTTATCAGGGCGGGCATGCATACCCACAATTACAGCGTCGAGGTCAGTGGATACTTTCTCCGGAAACCAGCCTTCCTGAACGGGGAGGAGCCCAGCCGCCGCCAGTCGGCTTTTAGCCGGCTCAAATATTTCGTCGTCGGAGCCCGTTACGTGGGCGCCGCGCTTGTGCAGGGCCAGGGCCAGGTTATGCATGATGCTACCCCCGATGGCAATCAGGTGCAGACGTTGGAGCGAAGAAGGAGTGGAGGCCATTCAGGTAGGATGGTATGCGGGGCGGCAAAGGTAAGCTGATTGGGTGAGAGCTGCCGTACACGAGCTTCCGAAGACCGGCGTATAGGTTCCGAATCTAATTTCTTCCTTTTTGTGTGCAGTTTCTTCACCTTATTAGCATACAAAAAAGAAACCTTTTGTGCCACCTGCGGATTGTAAACCTCACCCGTTAGCTTTGTACCCCTTTGCCGAAAAACCGGACAGTAGGTGGAAAGAAACCTACCTAGCCCAAACGGCAAACCGCTCAAACCTGCTTACCTTGTAGTGCTTACCTGCTGATGAACGACCGGATGGATGACCGCCTGAAACTTTCGGCCTCGCGGGCCAAAGCTGCCTGGAATAGTCGGCCCACGCCTGCTATACCCATGGGCGGCCCCGCCGGCAAACTGCCCCCGCAGGCGCTGGAACTGGAAGCTGCCGTACTGGGCGCCCTTATGCTCGAGAAGGACGCTCTTACCACCGTAATCGATATTCTCAAGCCCCAGAGCTTCTACAAGGATGGGCATCAGCGCATCTTCAAGGGCATCCTGAATTTGTTTGACAAGTCGGAGCCAATTGATATTCTGACCGTTACGCACGAGCTGCGGGAAATGGGCGAGTTGGAAGCCGCCGGTGGGGCTCATTATGTAGCCAACCTGACGTTTAAGGTAAACTCGGCGGCCAATATTGAGTACCACGCCCGCATTATCACCGAAAATGCCATTAAGCGCGAGTTGATTCGCATTGCCAGCGACATTCAGCGCGACGCCTTCGAGGATACTACCGATGTATTTAACCTGCTAGACAGCACGGAGCAGTCGCTTTTTGAAGTGTCGGAGTCGAACATCCGCAAGAACTTCGACGACATGCGCAGCCTGATGGGAAAGGCCATCAAGGAGCTGGAAGAAAAGAAAGATCAGAAAGACGGCCTCACGGGCGTGCCCTCGGGCTTCTCGGCCCTCGACCGCGTAACCAGCGGCTGGCAGCCATCCGACTTGGTTATTATTGCAGCCCGCCCAGGTATGGGTAAAACGGCCTTCGTGGTGTCGGCCATGCGCAACGCAGCGGTGGAGTTCAAGAAGCCGGTGGCCATCTTCTCCTTGGAAATGTCCTCGCTCCAGCTCGTGAATCGTTTGATTTCGGCTGAAGCCGAGCTAGATTCCGAGAAGATTAAGAAGGGCAACCTGGCCGACTACGAGTGGGCCCAGCTCAACCACAAAATTTCGGCTTTGTCGTCGGCGCCTATTTACATCGACGATACGCCGGGACTCAGCATCCGGGAGTTGCGCACCAAGTGCCGCCGCCTCAAGGCCCACCACGATATCCAGATGATTATCATTGACTACCTGCAGTTGATGACGGGCAACACGGACGGCAAGGGGGGCGGCAACCGCGAACAAGAAATTGCCTCGATTTCGCGGGCGCTGAAAGGCATTGCCAAGGAGTTGAATGTGCCGGTGCTGGCTCTGTCCCAGCTTTCCCGCTCGGTGGAAACCCGCGGTGGCGACAAGAAGCCCCAGTTGAGTGACCTGCGTGAATCGGGTTCTATCGAGCAGGATGCCGATATGGTAATCTTCCTCTACCGCCCCGAGTACTACAAGATTACGGAGGATGAAATGGGCAACCCCACCCAGGTACCGGCGAGGTAATTATTGCCAAGCACCGTAACGGCTCCCTGGAAACCGTACAGCTCAAGTTTATCGGGCGCTTCACCAAGTTTGCTGACCTTGATGGGGCCGGTGGCTTTGGCGATGCCAGCTTTAACCCCGGAGCTTTCCCCACTAGTACCTTCGACGATGATTCCTCGGCCTTTGCGCCGAACACCATCCGGCTGGGCTCCCGCATCAACAACGATGCTCCCCC
>NZ_JZIR02000063.1:0-4705 GCF_000961955.2 Hymenobacter sp. AT01-02 | reverse complement strand
TGCTGGCCGGCTCGCAGCCCAAACTGGTGTATTTGCTGCGCTGGCTGCTGCCCCATAAGGTTTTCGCCGGTCTCATCAACCGCACCAACGGCGGCCAGTAGCACGGGGCAGAATGGCCTATCCAGCACTTCCCTTGTACGTCGTAGGGGCACAATCGGGACAAAACGTAGGCGCTTTAGTCGAACTTGTCGTTTTCTGTTCCCTTCGTTAAGCTGAACACTATATTTAGCTAAACGAGGAAAAAACTGTCAACCTGTTCTAGAGCAAGACAAGGGGACTGATCCGAAAACCTATTTTGAGCCTGCACTTGGTTCTCGATCATCCGCTTTTACTAAACCACCTTAAACTGTCACTGCCGAGACCTAGGCTTGAGCGTGTAGACCAACGGGTTTGTACATTTGGAAATAACCACACTTCCAATGCGTAAACTTCTACTTCTCCTCGCTAGCTTGGCCTGCCTGCCGCTGGCAAGGGCGCAGCAGCCCGCCAAAAAGCCGCTCGACCACACGGTGTATGACCGATGGGAAAGCGTGACCAGCCAGAAAATCAGCAACAACGGCAAGTATGTGCTGTATCAGGTGAAGCCCCAGCAGGCGACGGCACGCTCTACATCAAAACCAGTGGCAACCGCACTCTACGGCAGGTAGCCCGCGGCGACTCGGCCCTGTTTACCGCCGATTCCCGGTTCGTAGTGTTTGCCATCAAGCCGCTGTTCAAGGACGTACGGCAAGCCAAAATCAAGAAGAAAAAACCGGAGGAAATGCCCAAGGATTCCCTGGGTGTCTTTGCTCTGGAAACTGGAAAGCTCACCCGCTACGCCGACGTCAAGTCCTTTCAACTGGCGGAGAAAGCTCGGTGGTAGCGTTTCTGGCTATTAAGGCTCGGGTGAAGGAAGCAACGAAAAAAGCCCCAGCCGACACGCTCAAGAAAATTACCGACGACCTGCTGAACGCAAGAAGGAAGGCGGTACCCTCTCGGTGTTGGACCTCCAAAACGGCACCCTGCGCGAGTTTGCGGCCGTGACCGATTACCAAATCAGCAAGCTAGGCAACCGGACGGCCTTTGCAGTAGCCGCACCCAAAAACAATAAGACGGTACAATCGGGCTTGTACGTGTACGACCTGGGCGCGGCTACCCCCAGGCGGATGAGCGCAGGCAAGGGCACATATAAGAACCTAGCCTTCGACGATGCTGGCAAGCAACTGGCCTTTACGGCCGAAAAATACCCCGAAAAAGCCCTGGCAAAGCCCTTTACGCTCTACTATGCTAATTTCCTGGCCGACAGCGCTACCGTTTTGCTGCAGCCCGGGGCCAAAGGCCTGAAGGCGGGCTGGTCGCCGAGTGGCTTCGGCAAGGTGCTGTTCAGCGAAAACGGCGACAAGCTTTTTTTCGGCACTGCCCCCGACCCCATTCCGCAGGATACCACGCTGGTCGAATTTGAACACGCCAAGCTCGATATCTGGAACTACAAGGACGACTACCTGCAGCCCATGCAGCTGAAAAACCTGAAGAAGGATTTGCAGCGCAACTACCTAGCCGTCATCTACCCCAAGCGGGGCAATCACTTCGTGCAGTTGGAAGACGAGTACCTGCGCGACTCGTACATGGCCGACAATACCAACGCCGAGTACGTGCTGGCCGTGACGGACACGGCCAAGCGCATATCCATGCAGTGGCAGGGCAGCACGCTGAAACAGGCGTTCCTGGTATCCACCCTGACCGGCAACCGCATTGCCATCAACCCCAAGGCTGCCAAAAGTCGCTTCCAACTTTCGCCCAACGGCGACTACGCCGTGTGGTACGACCATGCCACCCAGAACTGGTTTTCCTTTGCCGTAGCCACCCGCAAAACCACCAACCTGACCGGTAAAACCGGGGTATCCTTCGCCGACGAGGAAAACGACTCGCCCACTGACCCGGAGGCCTACGGCTTGGCGGCCTGGGCCAAGAACGATGCGGCCGTGCTGCTGTACGACCGGTACGACATGTGGAAAATTGACCCGAAGACGGGCGCTGCCACCAACTTCACCAACGGCCTGGGCCGCAAAAACAAGCTGCGTTTCCGCTACCGGATGCCGGTGGAAGAGCAGAAGTTCATCGAGCCGAAGGAGACCCTGTGGCTGCAAGTACAGCACGACGTTAGTAAAGAATGGGGCTTCTATAAAAAGCCCCTGGCTAGCTCCAACGCCCCCGAGATCGTCGTGATGGGCACCATGGGCTATTCGGCGCTACTACAGGCCAAGAAGGCCAAAAGCTTAGTGTACACCAAGTCCGGCGTACGCCAGCCGGCCGACGTGTACGTGAGCACGGACTTGAAAAAAGAAACCAAGCTCAGCGCCATCAACGCCCAGCAACAGGACTACAACTGGTTCACCGCCGAGCTGGTCCACTGGACCACTCCCAAGGGCTACCAGGCCACCGGCGTGCTCTACAAACCCGAAGACTTCGACCCCAACAAGAAGTACCCCATGGTGGCGTATTTCTACGAGAAGGTGTCGGAAGGCATCTACCGGTACCAGGCGCCCGCGCCTACTCCCTCACGGCTCGATATTGCCATGTTTGCCAGCAACGGCTACTTGGTGTTCACGCCCGACATTAGCTACACCATTGGCGAGCCCGGCCCGTCGGCCGTGGAATTCATCAACTCCGGCGTGGAAGCGTTGAAGAAAAACAGCTGGGTGGATGGGGCACACATTGGTATTCAGGGCCAGAGTTGGGGCGGTTACCAAGTCGCCTACCTCATCACCCAAACCAACATGTACGCCGCCGCTTGGGCCGGGGCCCCCGTCGTGAACATGACGTCGGCCTACGGCGGCATCCGCTGGGAATCGGGCCAGAGCCGGCAGTTCCAGTACGAGCGCACCCAGAGCCGCATCGGCGGCACCCTCTGGGAAAAGCCCGAGCTCTACCTCCGCAACTCGCCGCTATTTGCCTTGCCCAAGGTGCAAACGCCGGTGGTCATCATGTCGAACGATGCCGACGGCGCCGTGCCGTGGTATCAGGGCATCGAAATGTTCACTGACCTGCGCCGCCTGGGCAAACCTGTGTGGCTGCTGCAATACAACGGGGAGGCCCATAACCTAGTCAAGCGCGAAAACCGCAAAGACATTTCTATTCGGGAACTGCAATTCTTCGACCATTACCTGAAAGGGGCCCCCGCCCCAGTGTGGCTGGAGAAGGGGTGCCCGCCGTGGAGAAAGGCCGTAATTGGGGCCTGGAGCTCTCCAAGGAAAACGGGATGTAGAAGCTGAATTTACATCCGTGAGACAACGGCAAAGGCCGAGGCAGCTAGCTGCCTCGGCCTTTGCCGTTGTCTCACGGATGTTGCCCAAATGGTCTTAGAGCCTGTTGGGGAATGCAGCTTAGGATAAATAAAAGTGAGCCACCAAGTTGCGGGTGGAGTGCATAAGTTCCTGTCCGCTTTTTCCTCTTGCAGCGCCACCAGTGGGGCCGCGCCTGCTTACCATCGTCACCGACCGTGCGTATAGCAGCCATTTTGCCGGAGCCCTGCCAGCCTGCGGCCTGTGCCACGAGGTGAGCAACTGCCATTTACTCGGGGTTTTGTGCCGGTGGGACGTCGAGCGTACGTTTGCTTGGCTCAAGTTCTTCTGCCGCCTCGTGCTGGACTAGGAGTACACACCCGAAAGCCACGCGGCGTGGATCTTGTGGGGTAATGTCACCCGCTGCCTCAATTGCCGGCCATAACTTCATAACAAGCCTCCTTTTCATCTAACTCATACGTTCTTGCTTACTCTACTTCGCCGCCTGCTAACCACCACGCCCGACCCCGCTATTCTGCTGATTCGTCTCAGCGTGGGGACCGTTTTCCTCTCGGAAGGCATGCAAAAGTTTCTATTTCCTGACAAACTGGGCGCCGGACGCTTCACCACCATTGGGCTGCCGGCACCGGAGTTTCTCGGCCCATTCGTGGGCACGGTGGAACTTACCTGCGGCCTGCTCGTCCTGCTGGGCCTGCTCACGCGCCTGGCCAGCGGACCGTTGGTCATCATTATGCTGGTGGCAATAGCCAGCACCAAAACGGCGCTGCTGGCCGATAAAGGTTTCTGGGGTATGCTCCACGATAGCCGTACCGATTGGGCCATGCTGCTGGGCAGCCTGTTTCTGCTGGTAAGGGGCGGCGGGAGATGGTCGATGGATGCCCACCTGCAACATGCCGACCATGCGTGAGTCCGTTGCATCCCCTGCCGCCCCGACTTCCCTGGCCGAGCTGGCGGGGTTGTTTCTGCGCCTGGGCACCACGGCGTTCGGCGGGCCGGCGGCCCACGTGGCCTGATGGAAGAGGAAGTGGTGCGCCGCCGCGGCTGGCTTACCCAGCAGCAGTTCCTGGACCTGCTTAGCGCTGCCAACCTCATTCCCGGTCCCAACTCCACCGAGCTGGCCATTCACATCGGCTACGAGCGGCGCGGCTGGGTCGGGCTGCTCGTAGCGGGCACCTGCTTTATCCTGCCGGCTATGCTGCTGGTCATGGGCTTTGCCTGGGTCTACGTGCGCTTCGGCACGTTGCCAGCCTGAGCGGGGTGCTGTACGGGGTGAAGCCCGTCATCGTGGCCGTGGTGGCACAGGCCCTCTGGAGCTGGGTAAATCAGCGCTGCAAACTTGGCCCCTGCGGGTAATGGCCTCATCGTGCTCGTGCTGGGGCTGCTGGGCGTCAACGAGTTGCTACTGCTCTTCGCGGCCGGTGCAG
>NZ_JZIR02000062.1:0-65542 GCF_000961955.2 Hymenobacter sp. AT01-02 | reverse complement strand
GGGGTAATCTGTTTTTGGTAGAAGCGGTTGGGGGTGTGCGGCTATTCATCGGGGTAGTGCGGGGGCTCCTCGCCAGCTGTGAAAGGTGATGACATGCTTGGGCCACACCCCGCTAGAATAGCACAGTCTAAGTCCTCGCCGTGGTAGAACCGCCGGAATAGCACCGTAGCCAACCACATAGCCAGCGGGGGAGCCGCAAAATACACCCACAGCCCGTTGTAGCTATCCGCGGCCAGGGCCGTAGCCAGGCTACGAGCCGGGTTTAAACTCATGCCCGACAATGGGCTTTCGAAAGTGATGTATACCGCCAGCAAGCCGCCCAGAAACCAGCCTGTCAACTTCTTGAAGCGCTCTGAGTGCAAGGTCATTAGCAGCACCAACATCAGCAGAAAGGAAATTCCGAATTCGGCCAGGAACGCTAGCTCCGGGCCCATTGCCGTGGTTTTGGGCTGCGTTACCGTGAAGTCTACGGCTGGGTGAGCATACCACTCACCTAGCACGGTGCGCAACAGCAGGGCTGCCCCAATGCCGCCCGTCATCTGCGCCAGCACGTACCACACCGCATCAGGGGTGCTCACTTTGCCCAATTGCCAAAACGCCAGCGTTACGGCGGGGTTGATGTGGGCACCCGAACGCTTGCCCCAAGGGCTATACACAATGCTCACAATGACCAGCACCATGGCTCCTCCCAGCATTGCCCGGCGCAACAGAGGCGCGGTAGGAACGTAGGAGGCCAGCGGAGAATTGGGGTGCTCAACCAGCACAGTAAGCAGGCCTGCACAGGTCACGAAGAAGGCTAGGCCCGCTGCTTCCGCGAGGTAGTGCGCCCAATGGCGGGGCAACGCGGCAAAGAAACGACCGGCAAACGACATAGGCACCTGGGGTATAAAACTACAGGTAGTGAAACGTAGCCTACCCCCGGCGGTTACGGCAGGTGCTCCCGGCGCTAAGGCTGCACCAGCACGAGGGCCGAGGAGGCAGGCACTTCTATACCGCCACCACCATCCTCTGCCTCTACTGTGCGCAAGCCCTGCGAATTGATCTGACTACCGGCAACGACCACCGAGTAGCGCCCGTTGGGTATGGGCAGGTGCACGGCTTGCTTGTTGCCGTTCAGCAGTACCACAATGGTTTTCCAGGAGTCGCCGCCGGCGTGATCTTTCAATTGGTACCCAATGGTGGAAGCGGGCAGATTAGGCAAGAACTCCAGGTGTTGCTGAATCAGCTCCTGCGTTGGAAGCCGGAAAGCGGGGTGAGCCTTGCGAAGGGCAATGAGCTGACGGTAGAAAGTACTGACCGACTGGTACCGGGCCTTGCGGGCCCAGTCTACCTGGTTGACGCTATCGGGCTGGTTGTAGGAGTTGTGCGAGCCACCTTTGGTACGCAGGAAGTCGTCGCCGACTGGTAGAAACGGCACACCCTGGGAGGTAAAGACGATGGTATTGCTCAGAATGTCCAGCTTGATAAGTTCTTCCTCCGTAGCGTCGGGGTTGCCCACGCGCAGTTCATCCCACAGCAGCCGGTCGTCGTGGCAGGCTACGTAGTTGATGGCTTGTGCCGGTGCCGTGGTCCAGGGCGCCTTGGAGTAATTAACCTTACTATAGTCGATTTGCGGGTGCTGAGTAGCGGCTACAATGCCGAACTTCACGCTTTCCTCTAGGCCTGCCTGTCCACCTACAAAGCCAGGGTCAGTGGGGCGCGACACGCCTCCTTTCACGCCGTCGCGTAACTCGTCGCCGAAGGCTGCTATGCGGTCTAGCTTGCCTACGTTTGCTTTGAGGGCCCGCTCAGCTTCGGGTAGTGGACTAGGCTTGGCCGTCCAGCCTTCGCCGTACATGAAAATGGAATGGTCAATCTGGTCGAGGGCGACCCGCGCGGCGCGCATGGTGCGCAGGTCCAGGATGCCCATCAAGTCAAACCGAAACCCATCGACGTGGTACTCCCGGGCCCAGTAGGCCACCGACTCTACAATGAGCTTACGCACCATGGGCCGCTCGGAGGCAACTTCGTTGCCGCAGGCGGCCGCGTCGGAAAAGGAGCCATCGGGGTTGTGGCGGTAGTAGTAGCCCGGCACTAGCTGCTCGAATGAGCTGGCGGCGGCCGCCGCCGTGTGGTTGTACACTACATCGAGCACCAGGCGCAAGCCCCGCCGGTGCAAGGTTTGTACTAACTGCTTCAGCTCCTGAATGCGAACGGCGGGGTTAGTGGGGTCGGTAGCGTAGGAGCCTTCGGGCACCGAGTAGTGCAGCGGGTCGTAGCCCCAGTTGTAGCGGTTCTCGGCCAGCTTGCTTTCATCAATAGAAGCAAAATCGTTGGTCGGCAGCAGGTGCACGTGGGTAATACCCAGCTCAGTAAGGTGGTCGAGCCCCGTCCTGACGCCACTGGGGCCGCGGGTACCGGCTTCCGCCAAGCCCAGGTATTTGCCCTTGTGCTGAATCCCCGACTGCGGGTGCATGGACACGTCGCGCAGATGCAGTTCCCCCACCACAATGTCGGTAGCCTGCGCCAGCTTGGGCCGCACATCATCTTCCCAACTAGAGGGACGCACGGTGGCTGGGTCGAGGAGTGCGCCCCGCAACCCGTTTACCCCTACTGCGTGCACGTAAGGGTCGGGCACCTCGGCCATCTGCCGGCCTTTGATGGTGGCCTGCACCACGTAAAACTGTCCGGCCGGCTGCGCAGGCAGCGTGTATACCCAGGTGCCGCCCGTAGATTTTTGCATGGGGTACTCGGCGGCGGGCTCTCCCCCACTACCTGCCGTGTACAGCTTCAGCTGAAGCTTTTCGGCCGTGGGGGCCCATACCCGCAGGTGCGCTTGTCCCCGCACGAAAGTCAGCCCCAGGTCGGGCCCATCGTAGGTCGGGTAAGCAGTATAGCCTTCCGCTACCTGAGCGGTACGACAAGTAGTTAAAGTGCCCAGGGCAAGCGCAAGGGGAAGAAACGGCCAGAACTTCATGCGAGGAAAAGTAGGCTGTGAAGTTCGGCGTTTTCCGCTGGAACCGGAAGAACCGAGCGTTTTATAAAGTGCTGGCAAAGGTGCGTAGCAGCTCCGCTACTTCCTCTGGCGCCTCGTAAGGTAGCAGGTGGCCAGCACCGCCCACAATTTCCAGGGGCGTACCAGTGGGCAGCAAGGGCAGGGTTTCCAGCCCGTGCACCGAGGGCGACATCACGTCATCCTGGTCGCCGGCAATGATAGTGCACGGCACCGCCACCGTGCACATTCGGGCGCTAATATCTTCCCGGCTGCCATGCAGTAGCCACGCGTCCCACGATAGGCGGGTACTACGCAGGTTGTCTTGCAGAATTTGTTGGCGCACAGGTTCTGGCAGGGGCCGAGCCGTAATTTTCCGGAAGGTTTTTTCGGCTTCACTGAGCTTACCGTAGGCCCGCATACTAGCAAGGCGCTCCTCATCCGTCATGGGCTCGGGCAAGGGAGGCGAGGGGCTCAAAAGCACTACCCCAGCCAAACCCGTGGGCTGCCGAGCGGCCAGGGCCAGCGCCACCTTGCCGCCCATACTATGCCCTACTAGTACATAGCGTGCAATCTGATTATCAGCCAAATACTGCTCCACCTGTGCTACATATGCATCTACGGTGTACTTGCTCCCAACGGGAGCTGGCGCTTCCCCAAAGCCCAACAAATCGGGGGCGAGGAAGGAGTAGTCGGGAGCGAGGAGGTCGGCTACGGCTTGAAAGGCATGGCCGGCCCCCGCCCAGTAATGCAGGCCAACAAACGTGAGCGGTGCTACAGCGGGCATAGAACAAGGGGATGAGGCCCGAAGCAGTACGCCAGGGCCGCGTGAGCAAGTAGGGCTACTACGTAGGTGGGAAGCCTTATAGCTGAGCTGGACCCGCCAACTTTTCCAGGGCCTGCTTAAACTCTGGCGTATCGTAGTCGGCCATGCCTTCATGCCGGGCGGCTATTTGCCCATCAGGCCCAAGCACAATTGTGGTGGGAATAGCCTCAGACTCAAAAGCGGCGGGCAGACCGGCAGCTGGGAAGTATACCGGAAAGGTGTAGCCTTTGCGGGCCACCAGCCGGCGCGCCTTCTCCGGGTTCTGGTCCAGGGAAAGCATCACGAAGGCGACCTTACGCTTATCTACCTGGTTGTAGAGCTTCTGGAGGCTCGGCATTTCGGCCACGCAGGGCGGGCACCAGCTGGCCCACAGGTTTAGCAGCACCACTTTGCCTTGCAAGTCGCGCAGGTTGGTGGTCTTACCATCCAGGCTAAGCAACGGCACATTGTGGGGGTAGGTGCCCGCTGCCGGTTGTAGAGGTAGCGGTGCCGAGGTACTGGGCAGCTCTGGGCGCCACAGCCCGGTAGCAAGCAGGCCGCGCTGCACGCCGCCTAGTACGGGTGTGCGCAAATCCGTAGTCAGCACCAGCAGAAAAGCGGCCACGCCAAGCCACTGGGCCGTGGTGCCCCACGAAGGTTTCGAGAAATGCATAGTTGGTTTCTGAAAGGATGCTGTAACGCCTAATGAAAGGAAGCACGAGACGATGACGCCGCTACTTCCACCGAATTTTCTGCCCGACTTTGCCCGCTTGCAAACGCTCCGGCACTTTGCTCAGGATGATGTCGCGCAGGGTTGCCAGTAGGGGCAGCCGCACAAACCCGTGATGCACTACCAAGCTAATTTCGCGCACGGGCTGGGGCGCTTCAAACCGCTTTACCATGGGGCTGTGCAGCTCCTGCAGCACCGATAGCTCCGGTACGAGGGTATAGCCGTGGTTGTGGCGCACTAGCTCCTTCAGGGTTTCAATGGAGCCGCTTTCGTAAGTGAAGGGCCGGGCCGTGGCGGCGGGCGAAGGGGCGCAAATATTGAGCACTTGGTGGCGGAAGCAGTGCCCTTGTTGCAAAAGCCACAAGCCTGGGGCACCCATATCCTGGGGGCTGATGGTGGCCTGCGCATACAGCTCGTGGTTTTCGGAGATGTAGCCCAGGAAGGGTTCTTCCAGCACCGGAACTTCACGCAATTGCCGGTCGTCGAGAGGGGTTACCAGCAGGCCAATATCCAACTGGTTATCCTTCAGCTGCTGAATAATTTGCGCCGACTGCAGCTCTTCCACTTGCACCCGAAGCTGGGGGTAGCGCTCCACTAGTTCCACCAGGAATAGGGGCACCAGGTAAGGCGCCAGCGTGGGAATGATGCCCAAGCGGAGCTCCCCAATTAGCTCTCCTTTTTCTAGCTGCACTACCTCCCGCAGTTGTTGCACCTCGCGCACCACCTGCCGGGCCTGCTGCACCACTTTGGCTCCCACGGCGGTAGGCTGCACGCCCTTGGTTGTGCGGTCGAACAGCAACACGCCTAGCTCCTCCTCCAGCTTCTGAAGCTGCATGCTAAGCGTGGGCTGGGTAACGTGGCACTTCTCGGCGGCCAGTACAAACTGTCGGTAGGTATCCAGGGCGACTAGGTACTCTAGCTGCTGCAAATTCATGCAGCAAATATAGCCAATGGATATAGGTAGGCCGCTTGGCATTGCTACTGGCTATAGCTAGTTGTGCCGCGTGCCGCCGAAAACTGCTGCTTTTCCCGTTCCTAACAACCCTACCCGCCGTTTGCAGTTCTTACTATCTAGTTCATTGTTCTGTTCGCATGAAATTACTGTTGGTGGAAGACGAGCCGAAACTGGCTTCCTTTATTCAGAAGGGCTTTCAAAATGAAGGCTACGACTTGGATGTGGCCTTTGATGGTCAGCTTGGCTTATCGTTGTTTCGCCAGCACACCTACGACCTCATTATCCTCGACGTCAACCTGCCCTACCTCAATGGCTTTGCACTCTGCGAGAAAATCCGGGCCGACAACCCCTACGTACCCGTGCTGTTCCTGACGGCCTTCGACAGTATAGAGAACAAAGTAGTAGGCTTTGAGGCCGGCGCCGACGACTACCTGGTAAAGCCTTTCAAGTTTCAGGAGCTGCTGCTGCGGGCCCGTGCCCTCACCAAGCGCAGCGCCGACCAGTCGGCCGTGAAACGCCTGCTTCGCATGGCCGACCTTGAGCTGAACCTGGAAAGCAAGACCGTCACTCGGGGAGGGCAGCGCATCGACCTTACGGCCAAAGAGTACTCGTTGCTGGAATATTTACTGCTGAACCGCGGCAAAATTATTTCGCGGGTTGACATCACGGAGAAAGTATGGGAGTTGGACTTCGACACCAATACCAACGTTATAGATGTATATATTAGCCACTTGCGCCGCAAGCTAGACAAGGGGTTTGAGCCCAAGCTGATTCATACGGTAGTGGGCATGGGCTACGTGATGCGGGAAGGCTGATGCTGATTCGGAACAAGCTGATTCTGCGGTTTATGGCGCTGGTCATCACCATCCAGCTTTGCCTGACTGCGTTCATCTATTACTACAGTGCCCAGGCGCGGGAGCTGCGCTTCTACCACCGCCTGGAAGCCAAAGCCGAACAAACCGCCCACTTGCTCATTCATCGCCTCAACTTGGAGCCGGAGGTGCTGCAAAGCTTCCGCAAAAAGGATTTGCTGACGATGCACAACGAGCGCATCAGTATTTATGACCCCCAGCGGCGCTTGGTCTTTCACCTTGCCCAAGTGCCGCAGGATGCTGGCATACCTACCCAGGACACGGCGTACTTCAATCAGATTACCCGAAAAAAGCCCGCCCGTTTTCAGCGCGGCAAAGTAGAAACCCTTGGTATGCTTTACCGCCACCAGGGGAAACCCTACCTCATCTTCGTAGCCGGGCGCGACCAGTTTGGCGGGCGCGAGTTTGACACCCTGCGCTCCATTTTACTTGGGGGCAACTTGGGGGCGTTGGTGCTCATCATTGGGGCAGCTTGGTACTTTGCCGACCGCTCGTTGCGGCCCCTCTCGCGCATGGTGACCGAGGTGAAAGGCATTACGGCCTCCAACCTGCGAAAGCGGGTAGACGAGGGCAACCGGCGCGATGAAATTGCCCATTTAGCCATGACCTTCAACGAGATGCTCAGCGGGTTGGAGCAGTCGTTTGAGGCGCAGAAAAGCTTTCTATCGCACGCTTCTCACGAATTGCGCACGCCCTTAGCCAACGTTCTCGGCACCTTAGAAACTGCTTCGGCCTACGACACCGAGCTGCCGGCCGCCAAGCGGAGCATCGACTCGGCCGTGGAGGAAATTCAGCGAATCATCGACCTGACCAACGGCCTATTGGCCCTCGCCAAAGCCGACGACACGTCGTTCCGCCGTACGCCCGTGCAACTAGATGATGTAGTACTACAAGCCGTGGATAGTTGCTCGGCGCGCTACCCCGGCCGGACCGTGCAAGTTGAGTTTGGCACCTGGCCCGAGACGGTAGAGGCCGTGTTTAGCGTGCCAGGCAACGCCCAGCTTCTGCAAACAGCTGTGCTCAACCTGCTCGATAATGCCTGCAAATACTCGACGCAGACCGTGACGGTAGCCCTGGGCTACGAAACACCCCGGCAAATTCTACTCACCATTACGGATACGGGTTCGGGCCTGGCTGCCGACGAGCTTATGCGCGTAGTGGAGCCCCTGTACCGCGGTGCCAACGGCCGCGACAAGCCCGGCTACGGTTTGGGCCTAGCCATAACCCAAAAGATTGTGCAGGTGCACGCCGGGCAGCTACAGATTGCGTCGGAGGTAGGAAAAGGAACGAGGGTGTTGGTTCGGCTGCCAGCCCTATAAGCTGGCCGGGGCGCATTCAGGTTATTTTAATGTGACAGTCAGACGGCGTTAATGTTGCGGAGAGTCCTTTGCAGTAAACGTATTTGCTTTGCTTCATGCCTACTCCTGCTCCTTCCTCTACTTCGCTGTTGCCATGGTTGCTGGCGCTGGCTTTGTTGCTATCCGTGAGCATCAACTTGTATTGCCTCACGCCTAGCTACCGGTCGGCCCGCGGCGCTGCTACGGCTTCTGCCGATGCCGTGCGCCCGAAGGAGTTAGAGGACGATGACGACGAGGATGAAGACAATGACACTTCCTGGGCTTCGCTGACCGAGGAGCTGCGCCAAATGCGCCAGCAACTTGCCGCCTGCCAGGGCCAGCCGCTACCTGACTCCCTGGCTTCCCGGTGAGTAGTAGCGTACCCATAAGTCTGTGCTTCGAGTATCCCTAATCCTGCTTACCCCCTTCATAAGTATGAAAACGTTCTTTTTGCCTTTGTTGCTGCTCACCAACTGGTGCAGCACGCCAGTTGCGCGCGTTGCGTCTTCGGCTCCCGTACCCGTTGTACCCGTTCGGTCGGTCAACCAGCCCGGCCCGGGTAGCGCGGCCCCTGCCGGGCGCATGACCTACGACTTCAGCCGCCCGGCGGCTTCCTATGCTATGCCTTCGGAGTTGGCTGAGCTATCGGGCATTGCCTTGCACGGCGCGGGCCACATTGTGGGCGTGGAAGACGAAACGGGCACCTTGTACGAGTACAACCTGCAGAGCCAGAAGGTAGACCACACCGTGTCGTTTGGCGAAGATGGTGACTATGAAGACCTCGCCCGCGTGGGCAACGACTGGTTTATTTTGCGTAGCGACGGTACGTTGCTGCGCTACAACGGCACGACTACCCAAGCCTACGAAACCGGCCTTACCTTCGCCAACGAGCCCGAGGGCCTCACCTATGATGCTACTACGAAAACGCTTTTGGTAGCCTGCAAAGGTGAGCCCGGCGCCGACCTGCCCGACACCAAACGAGCCGTGTACCGCCTGCAAGCGGGCTCCTACAAAGCCGAAGCTACCCCGGCCTACGTGCTAGATGTGGAGTCTATTGGGGCAAGTGTGCCCAGTCAGGAAGCAGTAGAAAAGAAATCGGGCAAGAAAGGCAAGAAGAAGGGCGGCTTGAAGGGCTTCTCCCCTTCCGCCGTGGCAGTACACCCACTCACACACCACATCTTTGTGCTGTCGGCCCGGCAGAATGGCATTGTGGAGCTCGACGAAGCTGGGGCCTTGGTTGCGGCTCAGCCTTTATCTTCTGAGCTGTTTCCTCAGCCCGAGGGGCTAGCCTTCACCGCCAACGGTGAGTTGTATATCTCGACGGAAGCGGGCAAGAAATCGGGCCACGCCACCATTCAATTATTCCGCCCCCAGCACTAACGGCGCATTTTCACGCTCTTGTGGCTGCTATTTCTAAGAGCACGGCTTCTGCTATTGTAGCCGGGGCGGTGCTTTTTAGTTTTTCCTATCGAGTTCGAAACATCTGTAAACCAACCGTTGAGCTTACAGCGAATCTATCTATAAGAAAAAACTATACTCATATAAAAACAATCGATTTTACTTATAACAAAGTAAGCTCAACCTTTGTCGCGCATCCGGAGCCGTTGCGGCCTGGACCTCTGCACCGACATCTCCTTTTTTCTTTAGATAGCATGGAAGAATCAACTCAACCCAAGAAGCTGACCACAGCTGCTGGTCGCCCGATTTTTGACAATCAAAACTCTGTTTCGGCGGGTCCGCGCGGGCCGCTGTTGCTCCAAGATTACTTCCTGCAGGAGAAGCTGGCGCACTTCAACCGGGAGCGGATTCCAGAGCGCGTAGTGCACGCCAAAGGGTCGGGCGCCTACGGTACGTTCACCGTTACCCACGACATTACGAACCTGAGCCGGGCGCAGATTTTCAGCCAGGTGGGCAATCAGTGCCGCATCTTCTTGCGCTTCAGCACGGTAGGTGGTGAAAAGGGCTCGGCTGATACCGAGCGCGACCCCCGCGGCTTTGCCCTGAAATTTTACACCGAAGGCGGCAACTGGGACCTGGTGGGCAACAACACGCCCGTATTCTTTGTGAAAGACCCGGTGAAGTTTCCCGACTTCATTCATACCCAGAAGCGGGAAGCCCGTTCCAACCGCAAGTCACCCACAATGATGTGGGACTTCTGGAGCCTAAACCCCGAGAGCCTGCACCAAGTAACCATCCTAATGTCGGACCGGGGCACGCCCTACGGCTACCGCCACATGCACGGCTACGGCTCACACACGTTCTCTCTCATCAACGCCCAGAATGAGCGCGTGTGGGTGAAATTTCACTTCCGCACCGAGCAGGGTGTGAAGAATTTCAGCAACGAGGAAGCAACCCAGATGAAGGCGCACGACGCGGACTTCGCCCAGCACGACCTTGTAGACGCCATTGATAACGGCAACTTCCCCCGCTGGAAGATGTTTATTCAAACCATGACCCAGGAGCAGGCCAAGCAGTTCCGTTGGAACCCCTTCGACCTAACCAAGGTGTGGCCCCAGGGTAAGTTCCCGCTGCAGGAAGTGGGCGTGCTAGAGCTGAACGAAGTGCCAGTAAACTACCATGCCCACGTGGAGCAAGCTGCCTTCGCCCCTGCTCACGTGGTAGATGGTATTGGTTACTCGCCCGATAAAATGCTACAGGGCCGCATCCTGAGCTACCCCGATGCCCAGCGCTACCGACTGGGGGCCAACTACGAGCACCTGCCGTGAATGCCTGCCCCTACGGCTTCAGCAACTACCAGCGCGACGGACAGATGGCCCTGGGTGACAACGGCGGCCCCGGCCCCAACTACTTCCCCAACTCCTTCGATGGCCCCGTAGAAGACAAAACAGTAGGTGAACCCGACCAGGAGCTAGACGGCCTGTTCGCCGACCGTTTTGACCGCAACGTGGGCCCTGGCGACGACGACCACTACACTCAGCCCGGTAACTTGTTCCGCCTGCTGGACGCTCAGGCCCAGCGCAACCTCATCGACAACATTGTGGGTTCGATGAGCGGTATTGAAGGCCCTAAGAAGGACCTCATCATGCAGCGTCAGCTTTGCCACTGGTTCCGCGCTGATATTCGCCTGGGTATGGCCATTGCTAAGGGCTTGGGTGTAGATGTGGAAATGCCAACCCAACATCCGCAGCCTGCCGAGGCCGCGGTATAGATTACAATCTGTACTACCGTGGGAATTGAAAAGCCGCTCCAGAATCTGGAGCGGCTTTTTGCTTTAAGGCCAGAGCTACAGCCAGTAGCGAGCCTCCGTTGTTGAGCGTCTTCACGCCTGGCGCCAGCTCAACCCAACGACCTTGCTTACTTCTCTACTTTTAGGGTAGCGGGGCGGCTGGTAAATTCGAATATCTCCCCGTGCGGCATCACCGTGATTTGGCCAAACTCTTGGAGCAGCATCTTGTAGCTTTCTCCCACCGGCCTGATTTTACGGTCTAAGTCATAGAGTCCGCAGGCATTCACCGACATGCGCTTTTCCGCCAGGCTGATGTCCCAATCGAGCTGGTCGAGGAGGCTATACCAGGTGAAGCCCACCACTGGCACTCCATCCTGACGAATACGCTGCACGTTTACCCACTGCTTCCAGAGCCAGCACTCGGCGTCCTTGGCATCGAAGGTATTGGTTTCCGTGTGCATGACGGGCTTGCGGTACCGCTCGTAGTACTGGCGCGTCATGGTGTACCAGCCCAGCACGTCTTCAGCCGAGCACCAGTTCCCGTCGGGCTTTATAATTCGCTCGTTGCGCCCGTAGTAATCGTTGCCCATGATCTGGTATCCGGGAGGTTCACCGGCCATAAACCACTTCAACTCTTCACGGGTCATGCCGTTATCAAGGCAGTAGAGCAGCACCTCCGCGTCGATGGTGTGGGCATACAGCAGATCTAGGGAAAGAAAGCGCAGCTTGTTGGTGAGGCGGACCTCGTCGCTTTCCACGGCGCGCATTTCGTGGATGTACTCGGCCGATTCGCTCTGCACAATCACGCAATCGGGGCGGTACCGGGCAATTTGCTGGTTGCCCATAATGCTGGCCGCCGCGCAGTGCTTCATGGCCGTGATGAAGGCCCGGTCGTCTTTGAGCTGCTCGTTCCAAATTCCATCCTTGGCCGACGCCCGGGCCGTCACGTAAATCTCGTTGACGGGCGTATAGAAGCGCACCCAGGGGTAGCGCTGGGCCACCGCCCCGCAGTATTCAGCAAAGTGCACCGGCAGCTCCGGGTTCTGGAAGTTGCCTAGCCAATCGGGCACGCCGAAGTGCATCAGGTCCAAGATAGGCGTGATGCCGAGGCGCTTGATTTCGGCCATGGCCTTGTCGGCAAATTCCCAATCAAATTTACCCGGAGCCTTATGAATAAGGTAGTAAGGCAGGTTGTAGCGCAGTACTTTCAGCCCCATTTCTTTCACTAGCCCCAGGTCTTCCTTGTAGCGGCTGTAGTGGTCGGTTTCGGCTAGTAAGTCCCGCCGAATGGTGCCGTTGGCAATAGTGGGGTACGAGCACTCAATACCGGTAGCAAACATGAAGTTGCCAGGATTGCCCGTGGGCACTCCGCTACCATCGTGGCCCGCTGCGCCGCCAAACTCGTCGCCTTCGTAATTGCCGTCGCCGAAGTGTCTTTTAATGTGGGTGAGGAAGCTGCTAGCCATGAGGAAAGAGAGGGTAATTGAAGCACTACCTTCCTTAGATGATGTTGTGCATCAAGCAAACAAGTAGGGTTGGGGAGAGTGAAGCGACCTAGCCCGACCAAATTAGACCGCTATGCCAAACTGGTTGGGTACATCACCTATCCAGCCGCTGCTGAGCGGCCAGGAATTTATCGGCCGTGCGCAAGCTCAGCGCCATAATGGTAAGGGCCGGGTTGACACTGAGGGCACTAGGAAACACGGAGTTATCGCAGATGTAGAGGTTGGGAACATCGAACGCGCGGCCGTCGGCATTTACAACTGCATCGTCGCCGGAAAGCCCCATGCGGGCTGTACCAATGGTATGGGCATAGCGCTCAAATGCCCAGATATCCTGTGCTCCAGCGGCTTGCCAAATCTGTCGCATAAGTTTCTCGGCGTGCGTATTCATCCGCTGCTCATTTTCCTGAGCCGAAAAATGAACGCGTGGTTTGGGCAAGCCACGGGCATCCTTCTCCTCGGCCAGTTCCAGAAAGTTGCTTTGGTGCGGTAGGCAGTCACCCAGAATATTGATGCCTGCTACGTGGTTGTAGTTGCGCATGTAATCGCGCAGAGGCTGCCCCCACAGCTTGCGTTGGCGCACCATCTGAGAGGCAAAGGTTACGGGCATCACGCCAATGCTCTGCAATAGGTAGCCACCCACAAAATCAGCATCGGCGGGGCGGTGCGTATCCTCGGAGATAAGCCCCCCAGGTATTCCCTTGTACGGTCGAATATCGTTGGCAAACGTGCCCCACACTTGCATGCCCGGGTGAGCCATGAAGTTCTTGCCTACCTGTCCACTGGTCAGGGCCAGTTCATTGAGCAGCAGCAAACGGGGGGTTTCTACGGCTCCTGCGCACAGAAAAAGATGGCGGCACCGCTGCCGCTTTTGCTCTCCGTATTGCTCATACACCACGGCTGTAATGCGGCCTTGAGCATCGCGCTCGATTTCCGTTACGAACGCGTCGGACCTTATTTCGGCCCCGTATGATTCGGCCAGGGGCAAGAAGGTTACGTCCATGCTGGCCTTAGCACCACGGTTGCACCCGGCCTGGCAGAAGCCGCGGTTTGTGCATGCCTCGCGCCAGCCAATCTCCTTCTGGTAGTAGCGCGCCGACAGCGCAGCATTGGCAGCTGGTGAAGTCCGAATGCCAAGATCAGCACAGGCTTTTTGCATGAGCAAGGCCGCCCCGTTTAATGGCAATGGAGCCAACGGGTAGCTTTTGCGTCTGTTGGGGTCCCACGGGTAGGAAGCAGGGCCACTTACCCCCAGAAAATGCTCTAGCTCCTCGTAATACGGCTCCAGCTCCTCAATACCAAACGGCCAATCTACGCCTTTTCCAAAATCGGTAAACAGGCTAAGGTCGCCCCGATGAGCCCGCGGAGTGTAGGCTGTGTAGTGCAACGTTGAGCCGCCCACACCAGTACCAGAGTTATTGTTGCCGAATGCTACCGGCGTTTTTCCAGCCGACAACCGCTCATCATTCCAAAACAGGAAGTGTTGGGCTTTCTCGTCAGTAGCATACTCTTGGGTTGGGTCGCGGCGGGGGCCTGCTTCTAGGGCTACCACCTTCAGGCCTGCCATGGCCAAGCGCGCCAGTAGGGGCGCGCCACCCGCTCCCGTCCCAATCACAATACAGTCTACTTCATCTACTGAGTCGGGAAGCGGAGCGGGCTGCTCAAGTTCTATGGGGCTGGCAGCAGCAAACTCTTCGTCTTCCGCCAAAATGCTTTTCAGCAGGGGGTCTTGAATCTCCGGCTTGATTGGGTTCAGAACGCCTTCTTCCAGTACTTCTTCGTCGGGCATGAAACAACGCCAACATTTTGTTGGCTACTATGAGGTGAGGGAATGAGCCGGGTCTAGAATTCGGTTAGATACCTTACAGGGCTCCAGGCTCGCGCGGCTCCAGTTGGTTGGGCTCCAAATGCGACCAGCCCGGAACGTCGGCCATGCCCACATACCCGATTTCCTCCTGGGCCAGTGGATGCGAGTAGTATGCTTCAGTCAGCTCGGCCAACAGTTCCTCAAAAAACCGATCAATAGGTAACCGCTGCCAATTAGTGCCTGCCGCAGTACCCGCCGCTACTGCCTCCATCACCAGATTTTGCTGGTCTCGAGCTAAGACCACGAATGGTTGTTGATACATGGCTTCAGCTGCTTGGTTGATGCCCCCAAGGCCCAAGCGGTACGCTTCTCTATCGGGCGGCATAACGTCGTAGCGCCAGCCGTCTGAGTCGCCTTCTGCCAGCCGTTTGTCTATTACCGGCGCTAGCTCAATGGGGTATTCCCGCTCGGGCTGCGGATAAATGCAGGCGGCTACCGCACGGAGCAGTTCATACGTCGAGGCATCGAAGAGTTGCGGCGTGTAGGGCGTGGTCTGCAAGCGAGGCAGCAGGGCCGCCTTGGTTGCTTCCGTTACCAAGTCGGTTTGGAGCAGGGCACGTACAGTGCCCTCAGGATAATGAGGGGAAGACATATAGACCTACGACCTAAACAGAGGAGCTTTCTTTCCCATACTGACGAGCTAGGCACGATGAAGGTTTTGCCGAAAACTTAAAACCCCTTATTTACTCTAAAATGAAGGCTTTCTTTTTCTCCCCTCTGTTCTTGCATTCCACCTGCCTTACCCTAATTGCCATAAAAAAGGCCCCTCCAATAATGGAGGGGCCTAGTCATGTAACAGGATGCGACTGACTTAGTTGCGAGTCATCAAGTTGTTGGTTTGCAATTCACTGGATGGAATCGGCCACACATAAAGCGGATTGGTTGGCTCTACAGCACTAACTGTTCCCTTGCCAGGAATAGTGGCATTCAAACGCATGATATCAATGTTACGGATACCCTCTGCCAAGAACTCGATGCGACGCTCTAACAATACTGCTTCAACTGCTGCCGCAGTATTTGCGAAGGCAGCATAGGCGCCAGTTGGGTTCGAACGAGTACGTACGGCATTCAACAAGGCCAAGGCCTGAACATCGGCCGGACCGGCAGTACGGAAACGTGCTTCTGCCAAGCTCAGAAGCACTTCTGCATAGCGGATTACCGGTGCCTTATCAGTGTAGGGAGAACCAGTGGAATACTTCTGCATGAACGATTCCGTGCCCACTACTTTTACGAAGTTGGTACGACGAGCATCCGTAGCGGCCCACGCAGGATTTGCTAGAATGCCGGTTGGGTTCAAGCCATACTCACCGTTGCCGATAGGGCCAGGCGAGAAATAATAGGCCAGCTGGTTTTGAGTACCCGGCGTATTTTGGGCAGTGAACGGGAAGCTCAGAATGCTTTCCGTTGTTACCTGAGGAGAGGCAAATACCGCTGTAATGGAAGGGTTCAGAGCGTGTGCTACTCCACTGGCAGCTACGAACGGCGCCGTCTTCGGCACAATTTTGTCGGCCTCCTTAATCACATCCTCGTAGCGGCCCATCGACAGGTATACACGCGTTTTCAAAGCAATGGCAGTATTGCGATGAGCGCGAGTTACATTCGATTCTGCTGATGAATAATTCAGCGGCAGAATTTTCTCGGCAGCGTCTAGGTCTGCCAGAATTTGGGTGTAGACCTCCGCCACGGTGCTGCGCGCCAAATTGTTGTTTTCAGCATTGGTTTCAGCCTGCAGGCGCAGAGGTAGTCCTGGCTTGCTGCCGCCGCCATCAACATATGGCCGGGCATACAGCTGCAACATGGCATAGTAGCACAGAGCGCGCAAGGTCCGGGCCTCTCCAACGTAGTTAGGAACGTTCTTCGTTGTGTAGTCGGCAGCGAAAACCGGCGTCACGTACTTCGCAGTATTGGCCTCAAGTCCCCGCAAGAATACGTTGATCTGGTTGATAGCAGCGTAACCAGCACCCCACACACTTAACACATCGTTGGCAGATGTTTCCGTGAGGGTATGGTTCCACACGCTTAGTGCAGTTACGGCGTTGGAAGTACGATTGATGAAATCATTGGCTCGCACATCACTGTACACCTGATAGCGCCCGCCCAGAAAACTACCGGTTTTCACGTAGGCGTACATGTTATTAACCTGCAGATCTACCCGGGCAGGAGTATCAAATACTACCTGATCTGAGAAGGCTGTTTCTGGTATGGGGTCAAGCAAATCTTTGTTGCACGAAAATGTACCTAAGGCCAGTAGCGAGGTGCACAGTGCGATGGTTACTTGCTTTTTTATAGTCGTCTGCATTAGAATGCTCCTTTGTTAAAACGCTAGAAACTGATGTTGAAGCCAGCCGTGTAGGTACGGGCCTGTCCTACTGAGTTGCGGTCGACGCCGGCACCGGTATTGCTGGAACCGTTGGTAGAGATTTCGGGGTCAATACCAGAGTACTTAGTCAGCAAGGCTGCGTTCTGCACCTGCACGTAGAAGCGTGCACTTGACATTTTGAGGCGGTTAACCAAGCTAGGCGCAAACGTATAGCCCAACGACACATTCCGTAGACGGGCAAAGTCGCCCTTCTCTACGTTCGACGACATCACCAGTGCAGAGCCGTTCGATACGTTGTCGCCATACACCACACGTGGGTATTCAGCGTTTGTATTCTCTGCCGTCCAACGATTCAGGATATCTACATCGTTGTTCCAGAAACGCTGGTCATGCAAGCCCGCTTTGGTGCCGTTGTAGATGTAGTTACCGCCCGAGAACTGAATGAATACACCCAGGTCAAAATTCTTGAAGCGGAAATTGTTGTCGAAGCCTCCGTACCAGGTAGGTAACACGGGACCGAAGTATTCACCATCGCCCAACTGCGTAGGAGCAGTAGTAGCTCGGCCATCTAGCGTTGTCCAGCCACCACCAAGGTGGTTGTACTGCTTGATTACTTCAGTTTCGTTGCCATTGGCATCCTTAATCACCGTCCGAATCATCCGCTGACCGTTCGCAGGATTTACACCCAAAGAACGGACGGCAAGAATCTCGCCCACTGACTGACCAACCCGTGTGAAGTTTACTGTCTCCAGACCTGACGTGGCAGTACCGATACGTTGACCTTCGCTAGCTAGTGCAGTTACACGGTTTTTCAGTGTCGAGAAGTTAGCGCTGGTTGTCCAGTTAAAGTTTGTGCTTTGTATAGCGTTAAACTTTAGATTCAGCTCAATACCAGTGTTGCGCATAGAGCCCACGTTAGCACTGATGCTGTTGTCTGGAATACCCTTGGAGGGGGCTTGCGGCACGGGCAGAATCAATCCGTCTACCTCATTACGGTAGTACGTTACGTCGCCAGTAATACGATCTTCTAACAGACCATACGATAGCGCAATATCCGTCTTCTTACTCGTTTCCCAAGTCAGATTTGGGTTTCCAGCGAGGCTATACCCCAAAGTAGCAGCCGATCCGTACAAACCAGACGAGTACAGTTGCAGAGAGGCAAAATCATTCACTCCTAAGGCGTTGCCCACTTGCCCATAGCTGCCCGTAATTTTTAGGAAGTTGAGTGGAGTCAGGAAAGAAGCATCCTTCCAGAAAGACTCTTCCGAGAGGATATATCCGATAGACCCCCCGTAAAAGTTACCCCACTTATCACCCCAAGCAGAGTATCCATCACGGCGAGCATTAAAGGAAATCAGGTACTTCTTATTGAAGTCGTATGCTACCCGGCCAAAGTAAGACAGCAAGTAATTCTCTCCTTGATAATTACCTGAAACGGCAATATTGGTAAAGTTACCTTCAAAGGTATTAAACAGGTTATCAGCTACACCTGTACGGTTTGCTCCCCAGCGCAAGATATCGGTGTGTTGCTGCTCATTACCTACCAGAACAGAGAAGTTGTGGTTGCCACCTACTGTACGGTCGTATTGCAAGGTATTCTGCCAGTTCCACCGCTTATTGGTGCGGTAGTAATTTAAGGCCTGCCCACCAACAGAGTAGCCGTCGCCAGCAATAGCGGTATAGAAAGCCCGGTCTTCGAAGGCTATGTTGTTGATACCATAAGTAGTGCGGGCATTAAGACCTGGTAGCACTTCCCAGTTAGCATACACACTACCTTCTATCTGGTTGCCTTCTGAACGGAAGTAGTTGTTCTCTAAATCTACTACTGGGTTGTAATAACCAGGGTAGAGCGGAGCCCCCGTAGTAAGAGTTGGGTTTAGGTTGGCTCCGGGGCCAATACCTGCCTGATAGGTATTGTAGCTACCATCTGGATTAAACGCGGGGATGTTGGGTGGCAGTACCAAAGGCAGACGGCCTAGGCCAGCAGTTCCAAATGCCCCATCGGCCACAGAACCAGAGTTTGGGGAAGCGTTTTTCGTGTTAGAGTAGCCAACACGGGCACCAACCGTAAAGGTCTTGTATACCTTATGGTCGATATTCAATCGGGCTGAAGCACGCTTGAATTCGTTTTTCTCCAGCATACCCTTCTGGTCGGAATAGCCAACGGACGTGTAGTACGTTGTTTTTTCGGTACCACCAGAGAAGTTGACGGTATTAGAAGTAGTGAAGCCCGTACGATAAATGTAATCGTACCAGTTAGTATCTACAGGGTTGCCGTTGCCATCTAACGTGGGCCGGAAGCCTTCTACGTTAGTAGCAGGCTGACCCAATGCTGCTCGGTTAGCATTCAGGTTTCGGACAGCTTCGTTTTTAATGTTGATGTACTGCTCGGCATTCAGCACGTCGTACAAACGCACAGCTTGTGATACACCGGCCCATGAATCCAGCGATATGCGGCTTTGGCCACGCTTGCCACGTTTGGTAGTAATAAGGATAACCCCACCAGCAGCTCGGGAGCCGTAGATAGCCGTGGAGGCGGCATCTTTCAATACCTCCATGCTCTCTATATCGTTGGGATTCAAATTACTAAGCGGGTTATTCGCTACGCTACCCACTGCGGAGCTATTGCCGCTATAAGTAGGTACGCCATCGATTACAACCAGTGGCTCTGAGCTTAGAGAAATTGAGTTAACGCCGCGGATACGGATAACGGGGGGGTTATTAAGTACCCCGTTAGGAGTTGTAATATTTACCCCTGAAGCTCGGCCCTGCAAAGCTTGGTCGAAGCTTTGTACTGGGGTAGTCGCAATTTCAGCACCCTTGATGGTGGCAATGGAGCCCGTCAGTTCACGCCGAGATTGGGTGATGCCGTAGCCTAGCACAACAACTTCATCCAAACCGGTGGCATTCACTGCCAGGGTTACGTTAATGCTGCTTTGCGTTCCAATTGCTACTTCCTTGCTGTCGTATCCGATAAAGGAAAAAACCAGCGTATTAGAACCCGCAGGAACGGCTAGTGAATACCGGCCATCGGAATCAGTGGAAGTGCCTGCGGAGCCTCCTTTAGCAATTACTGTGACACCGGGTATTGCGGCCCCATCGGGACCCACTACTTGGCCAGTAACTGTACGTGCCTGAGCCAGCAGATCGTGGCCAGAAAGTGTGAGCACCGAAAGAGGGGCTAACAGTAGTAGTTTCCTCATGTGTTCGTATTTAATGAAAAGTAGAAAGCTCAGCGGATAGGCCAATAACAACCCTGATTACAACAAAAGCAACTTTTCTATGTAAATCACGCTTATTTCTGGCCGTATGGTTGCTTTTTTATCAGTAATAGACAACCAACATTGCAAGCTTACACTTTCACTATATTCCTACTTCGCCGTCTGAGCAGCCTGGTTTTTGTGTGATCCGGCCAAAAAATCAAAGCCCTCATGGTACCTGTATCGGCACCATGAGGGCTTACTCTTGATTAGTGTTCTTACGTGCTAGGTGCGTTTGTTACTGGTCACTACTCATTTTGCCGCCCGTTACGTGCACCAACGAACCGGTCATAAAGGATCCGTCTTGGGAGGCTAGCAGGACGTAGGCCGGGGCTAGTTCTTCAGGTTGGCCGGGACGAGCCAACGCTACCTCGTAGCCAAACTTCTCTATCTCTTCGCGCGGCATGGTGCCAGGAATGTTGGGCGTCCAGACGGGACCTGGCACGACACAGTTTACCCGAATGCCTTTTTCCCCCAGATAGGTGGCTAGGCTCTTGGTTAAAGCATGAATAGCCGACTTGGTGCATGAATAATCAATCAGCAACGGAATGCCTGTAAGGCCTACAATACTACCTGTGTTAATAATGCAATCATTCTTGTGCAGGTGAGGAATTGCCGCCTGAGCCATCCAGATGTACCCCAGGATGTTTGTGTCGAACGTACGGCGGATTTGCTCTTCAGAAATCTCCTCAAACTTTTCCTGAGCCATTTGATAGGCGGCATTATTGACGAGAATGTTCAGGTTTCCTAGTTTTTTACGAGTAAGGCGCACGGCTTGCTTGCATTGCTCAGGGTCGCGCACATCTAGCTGCAGCAAGAGGCAGCGCCGGTCTTGCGCTTCTACCAGGCGCTTTGTTTCCTCGGCATCCACGGTATTCTCATTGTAGAGCACGGCTACGTGTGCACCTTCCATGGCAAATGCCACGGCAACGGCCCGCCCAATCCCGGAGTCTGCTCCTGTTATCAAGGCCACCTTGTCCTGCAGCTTTCCAGCGGCACGGTAGGTAGAGAAATTCATGGCTGGCTGAAGGTTCATGTCTGCCTGCTTGGCCGGATAGGGCAGCTTCTGGGCGTGCTGTTTCATATCCTTAGCAGTGGGCCGATCTACCGGCTCGGGTGCCTGGCTGGCCGCGGCAGTTTTCTTGGCCGCAGGCGTTGGGGCCGACTTCTTAGTTGCAGATTTGGTAGTAGCAGGCGCAGCAGGAGTTTTTTTAGTAGCCATTAGGAGTAGCGGGTTATGGTTGTAGCTCGCTTACGCAGATTGCAACCTCAACAGCTATGAATTTTGCCGGGCAATTGTCCGCTACACCGGCGCTTTACTACCACTCAAACAAGAAGAACCCGCCCCGGCCGTAGCCAGAGCGGGTTCTTCTTGTTCACAACAAAAGACGACCTAGTTGTTCTGGTAGTCAATGGGCTGTTTGGTGTCTACTCCCTTATCTTGAAGGGAAGGGTAGTCGATATAGCCTTTGTCGCCGGGTACGTAGAAGGTGCTGGGGTCGGGGTTGTTGAGAGCCGCCCCAATGCGGAAACGCTCTACCAAGTCGGGGTTGGCAATGAACGGCACACCGAACGCAATGATTTCGGCTTCGTTGTTAGCCAGGGCCTTATCGGCTGTTTCCTGGGTGTAGCCACCGTTGAGGATGAACGTGCCATTGAAGATGTTGCGCAAATGGGCTGCTACTGCGGGCACACCGGCACGAGCGGCCATAGGATGGCCTGGTAGAGCTTCAATCACGTGTAGGTAAGCCAGGTTGAACTGGTTTAGCTGTTCGGTGAGGTAGCTAAACGTCTTAACCGGATCGGAGTCCTGAATGCTGGCGCTACCTTGGGGCGAGAGGCGGATACCTACGCGGTCGGCGCCCAACTCGTCTACTACGGCCCGTACTACTTCCAGCACGAAGCGCGAACGGTTCTCAACGCTGCCGCCGTACTCGTCGGTGCGCTGGTTGGAGCCATCTTGCACAAACTGGTCGAGCAGGTAGCCGTTGGCACCGTGAATCTCAGCGCCATCAAAGCCGGCTAGCTTGGCGTTACGAGCTGCCTGGCGGAACTGGTCTACTACGCCCGGAATTTCGTTTAGCTCTAGAGCGCGCGGCGTTGGCACATCCTCAAATCCTTGCCCGGTGAATGCCTTGGCGCCTTCTGGCTTGATGGCCGAGGGTCCTACGGGCAGTTCGCCATTGTGGAAGAATGGGTGCGACACGCGGCCTACGTGCCACAGCTGAATAAAAATGCGGCCGCCCGCGGCGTGTACGGCGTCGGTTACTTTCTTCCAACCCGCTACCTGCTCCTCAGAGTAGATGCCTGGTGTGCTAATATAGCCCACACCCTGAGGCGACACTTGCGAGCCTTCCGTGATAATCAGGCCAGCGGATGCGCGCTGCACGTAGTAGGTTATCACCGATTCGGTGGGTACGTTGCCATCGTTGTTAGCCCGGCTGCGCGTCATGGGCGCCATAGCGAAACGGTTGGGCAGGGAAAGAGCGCCCATCTGTACGGGCGTGAAAAGATTTGGAGTCTGGCTCATGGGTTGGCGTGGGTTACCAATCAACTTATTGCTGATTCGGACCATACCAACTAGTGTTGCTACATATATGTTTTGGCCAGCGTATTATTTAATTGCTACCTAAATGGCTAGCCCTGACAAGAACCTATAGCATACTAGATACAGTGCTACTGCACAATCACTTCCACGCGCCGGTTGCGGGGTCGTTGCTGCACATCTTGGTTGTCGGCTACGGGCTTGGCACTACCGTAGCCACGGGCCGTAAGTCGCACCGAGTCAATACCTTGCTGCACTAAATACTGCCGTACTACGCGGGCCCGCTGCTCCGAGAGGCGGAGATTCAGCGCTGCTTCGCCCACATTATCTGTGTGGCCGGCTATTTCCAGTTTCAGGGCCGGTTGGGCGCGCAAGGTACGCGCCAGGGCGTTGAGCACCGGGCGAGAAGCGGGTAGCAATGTGGCGGTACTTTGGATGAAGTAGAGATTGGGCAGTGTGATGGCAGCACCTTTGTTGAGAGCCGACAGGTCGGGCAGCGGGGTAGCTGTAGTATCTGCGGCCACTACCGGCGGTGCCGAATCCGACGGACGCGTTGGTCTAGTTTCTGCTCTGCGCCGGCGCGCCGTAGCTGGGGTAGTGCTACTAGGTTTTGGGGTAGGCGTACTGGGCTTTGTAGGTGAAGGCGCCGCCGGTACTGCGCCCGCAACGGGCGCACGGGCTACGGTGGGCTTGGGAGGGGCAGCCTCTACCAGCAGCAGCACATTATCGGGCAGATTCTGGTACAAACTAGTAGATGGAATTGGCTGGGGTCCAGTAGTCGTGTTGGGAAGCTGCCACGCTACCAGCGCCCTTGAGTCTCTACCCGCCTGGTAGTACTCTACCCGCAAGGCGTAATATCCGCCGGCATCCATCTGCAACTGAGCTGAAGAAGTAGTAACGGACTGATTGTTCCAAGAGTCTAGTATCTTCTTACCTCCTACCCAAACGCGCATACCATCATCGGTGGCAATTTGGAAGGTGTAGGTACCCGTTGTGGGCGCGTAGATATGGCCTATCCACCGCACCGAAAATGACTCGCCCGGCACGCCCGGACCGGGCGAGACGAAATGGCTTCCATTGGGGCCAACGGTCCAGTTGAAGTCAATGGTTGCATCAGACCGGGTTAGCACTAGCTTTTCAAACTTCATCCCCTGGTAGTACTGCCCCCGCAAACCCGTGCCAGCTTGGTGCTGGGCCAAAGCTAGGTTGCTCAGTAGCAGCCCAGTCACCGCCAGACTTGCTCGATAGAAAGACAGGGTAACCATAGCCAGCAATTGATAATGGGTGGAGCCCAAGTTGCACACTGTATCGTGTTCCGCAAAGTGTATCCGACGAGCACAGAGCTTTAGCTCAACGAACTAAGCTAGTCCATATACATAGGGATTCGGACTCTTTTTATCAAATGAGCCATCACGCTAATACTGTGGCATGTCAGGCCGAGCTTATCGGGGCAACTTACGTGCTGAGGGTGCAACACTACTTCTAGGATTCGAGCGAGATGTCTTGATAAGCTCGACCTGACAGTACATTGGGGTATTGCCCACCCTCTCAACTACTCCCAGGGCCTCCCAAATTGAAATTTGAAGATTCCGGTTGTATCTTCGCTGTGTTACTTATCCAGAAAGACCGAGGGATTGGGCCCGACGACGTCTTGGCAACCTGAAATAAAACAAGGTGCCAACTCCCATTTCGCCCCGGCGGAAGAAGATAAGTACAGGACTCGCCTCTCGGCGGCTCTTTCTGGATAGGCACTTTTTCGCTGCCGATTTACTTGAAGAGCTGCTATGCCGACCGTCACTGACTCCCCGCTCCACGATATTCTTGCCAAACGCGTCCTGATTCTGGATGGCGCTATGGGCACCATGATTCAGCGCCACACGCTGGATGAGGCTGATTTTCGCGGCTCCCGTTTCGCGGACCATCCCAAGCCCTTACGCGGCAACAACGACCTGCTCAGCATCACGCGGCCCGACATCATCAAGGGTATCCATGCCGACTACTTCGCGGCCGGCGCTGATATGGTGGAAACCAACACGTTCAGTGGCACCACCATCGCCCAGGCCGACTACGCCCTGGAGGATATTGTGTACGAGCTCAACTATGAGTCGGCGCGCATTGCCAAGGAAGTAGCCGACGAGTTTACGGCCCAAAACCCCGACAAGCCCCGCTTTGTGGCCGGTGCCATCGGGCCCACCAACCGCACCGCTTCCCTCTCCCCCGATGTGAACCGCCCCGGCTTTCGGGCCGTGACGTTTGATGAGTTGGCCACCGCCTACCACGAGCAGGTGCGCGGCCTCATAGATGGCGGCTCCGACGCCCTGCTCATCGAAACCATCTTCGATACGCTGAACGCCAAAGCGGCGCTGTATGCCGTGCAGAAGTTCTTCGACGAAGGTGGGCGCGTGGTGCCCGTTATGATTTCCGGCACCATTACCGATGCCTCCGGCCGCACCCTCTCGGGGCAGACGGTAGAGGCGTTCTGGAACTCTATTCGCCACTTGCCCCTGCTGAGCGTAGGCCTGAACTGCGCCCTCGGTGCTGATCAGCTACAGGTGTACATCAAGGAGCTGAGCCGCATTGCCGACGTGCACATTTCGGCCTACCCCAACGCGGGTCTACCCAACGCTTTCGGGGGCTACGATGAGTCGGCGGAGGAATTTGCGGGCGTGGTAGAAAACTACCTGAAGGAAGGCCTGGTAACGGTAGTGGGCGGGTGTTGCGGCACCACGCCCCAGCACATCGGCGAGCTGGCCCGCCTGGCCGACAAGTACGAGCCGCGCAAGCTGCCGGAGCTACCCACCGCCACCCGCCTGAGTGGTCTGGAGCCCTTCGGTATCACCGCAGAAAGCCTGTTTGTGAACGTGGGCGAGCGGTGCAACGTAACCGGCAGTCGCGCCTTTGCCCGCCTCATCCGAACCGGTAACTACGAAGCCGCCCTGCAAGTAGCCCGCGACCAAGTGGAAGGCGGCGCCCAGGTCATCGACGTGAACATGGACGAAGGTATGCTCGACTCGGAGCAGGCCATGACCACCTTCCTGAACCTGATTGCCTCGGAGCCCGACATTTCGCGGGTGCCGATTATGATTGACTCCTCGAAGTGGAGCGTGCTAGAAGCCGGCCTCAAGTGCGTGCAGGGCAAAAGCATCGTCAACTCTATTTCCTTGAAAGAAGGCGAGGAAACCTTCAAGGAGCGCGCCCGCACCGTACGCCAGTATGGAGCCGCTGTGGTGGTCATGGCCTTCGATGAAAACGGGCAGGCTGACAACTACGAGAAGCGCATCGAAATTTGCCAGCGCAGCTACGATATTCTGGTGAATGAAGTGGCTTTCCCGCCGAGGACATCATCTTCGACCCCAACATCCTGACGGTAGGCACCGGCATGGAAGAACACCGCAACTACGCGCTGGACTTCATTGAGGCCGTCCGCTGGATCAAGCAGAACCTGCCCGGTGCCCTTACCAGCGGCGGCGTCAGCAACATCAGCTTCAGCTACCGTGGCAACGACGTGGTGCGTGAAGCCATGCACTCGGCCTTTCTGTACCACGCCATCCGGGCTGGCCTGGATATGGGCATTGTGAACCCCAGCCAACTGGCCGTGTACGACGACGTGCCCCAGGACCTACTGGAACTTTGCGAGGATGTGCTGCTCAACCGTCGCCCCGACGCCACCGAGCGCCTCGTAGAATTTGCCGATACGGTAAAGCAGAAGGACAAAACCGAGGTAGTAGCTGATGCTTGGCGCAGCCTGCCGGTGCAGGAGCGCCTGCAACACGCCTTGGTAAAAGGCATCACGGAGTTTATTGACGAGGATACCGAAGAAGTGCGCCAGCAGGTAGCGCGGCCACTGGAAGTAATTGAAGGCCCCCTGATGTCGGGCATGAACGTAGTAGGCGACCTGTTTGGCGCCGGCAAGATGTTTCTGCCTCAGGTGGTGAAGTCGGCCCGCGTGATGAAAAAGGCTGTGGCCTACCTGGAGCCCTACCTGCTAGCCGACAAGCGCGGGCAAGAGCGCCAAACCGCCGGTAAAATCTTGCTGGCCACGGTCAAAGGCGACGTACACGACATCGGTAAGAACATTGTGGGCGTGGTGCTGGCCTGCAACAACTTCGACATTGTGGACCTGGGCGTGATGGTACCGCTGGAGAAGATTCTAGACGAAGCTCAAAAGCAGCAAGTAGACGTGATTGGCCTCAGCGGCCTCATCACGCCTTCCTTGGATGAGATGGTGTACGTGGCCCAGGAAATGGAAAAGCGCGGCCTCAATACCCCGCTGCTGATTGGTGGCGCTACTACTTCCCGCTTGCACGCAGCCGTGAAAATTGCGCCTACCTACTCCGGCCCGGTAGTACACGTCAACGACGCCTCCCGCTCGGTAGGCGTGGCTGCCGCTTTGCTCGGTTCGGCAGATGCGGAGTACGCCCGCACCGTGCGCGAAGAGTATCGCCAGCTTCGTGAGGACTATGCCGGCCGCCAGCGCGAGAAGAACTACCTGTCCATTGAAGCCGCCCGCGAAAACGGCTTCAAGGCCGACTGGGAAACCAGCCGCATTGTGAAGCCGAGCTTCCTGGGTACCAAGGTGCTGGAAGACTACCCCCTGGCGGAGCTAGCCGAATACATCGACTGGACGCCCTTCTTCCAGACCTGGGAACTGAAGGGCCGCTACCCCCGCATCCTCACCGACGAGAACGTAGGCGAAGCGGCTACCCAGCTCTTCAATGACGCCCAAAAGTTGCTCAAGCAGATCATCGATGAGAAGCTGCTCACGGCCCGCGCCGTGGTAGGCTTCTGGCCCGCCAACACCGTAGGCCACGACACCATCCAGATTTTCAAGGACGACACCCGCCAGGAAATCCAGACGGAGTTCTTCACCCTGCGCCAGCAGAGCGAGAAAGCCCCCGGCGTACCTAACTTGGCCTTCTCCGACTTTGTGGCCCCGCGCGAAACTGGCCGCGAGGATTATATCGGCGGGTTTGCCGTGACGGCTGGCCTAGGCATTGAGAAGCTGCTGGAGAAGTACGAGCAGGAGCACGACGACTATTCCAGCATCATGGTGAAAGCCCTGGCCGACCGCCTAGCCGAAGCCTTTGCCGAGCGCCTGCACCAGCGGGTGCGCGAGGAGTTCTGGGGGTACGATCCGGCCGAGAACCTTTCTAATGAGGATCTGATTCAGGAGAAGTACAAAGGTGTACGCCCAGCCCCCGGCTACCCCGGCTGCCCCGACCACACCGAGAAAGTTACCCTGTTTGAACTCCTCGACGCGGAAAGCAAGACCGGTATCCACCTCACCGAAAACTTAGCTATGTACCCCGCCTCCTCCGTCAGCGGCCTTTACTACGCTCACCCTGATTCCCGCTACTTCGGCCTCGGCCGCATTGGCAAGGACCAAGTAGCGGACATTGCCGAACGCAAAAATATGCCCCTGCCCGAATTGGAGCGTTGGCTAGCTCCTAATCTGAACTACGACCATACCAGTGTGCCCGTAACGGCACTATAGGCCATTAAACAATAGTCTCCTTCCTCAGATGAGGAGGGAGGCTTGCTTACTACTCCTACGACTCACTGGCTACGAGCTAGTGCTCTATATGAAAGTAACCGAACACCTCACCCGCGCCAACGGCAAAACGCTCTTTTCCTTTGAGGTGCTACCTCCTAAGAAGGGGGAGAACATTAAGAACTTGTTCTCGAATATTGAGCCCCTGATGGAGTTCAACCCACCCTTTATCGACGTGACCTACCACCGGGAAGAGTATGTGTACCGCCAGCACCCCAACGGGTTTTTGGAAAAGAAAACCGTGCGCAAGCGTCCCGGCACCGTGGGTATTTGCGCCGCCATCAAGAACCGCTTCGATGTAGACACGGTGCCCCACTTGATCTGCGGAGGCTTCTCGAAGGAAGAAACCGAAAACGCCCTCATCGACCTACACTTTCTCGGCATCGACAATGTGCTGGCCCTACGCGGTGACCCCATTAAGTCTGAGGGCCACTTTAAGCCCGACCCGGATGGGCACGCCTACGCCGCCGACCTTATTGGGCAGGTAGCCAACCTAAACAAGGGCGAATACCTGGACGAGGAGCAGGACGAAACTTGGGCTACGAACTTCTGCATTGGCACGGCCGGCTACCCTGAGAAGCACTTCGAGTCGCCGAACTACGGGGCCGATTTGCGCTACCTCAAGCACAAGGTAGACCGGGGCGCCGAGTACATCGTGACGCAGATGTTTTTCGATAACGAGCAGTTTTTCAACTTCGAGAAGCGCTGCCGCGAGGCGGGTATCACCGTGCCCATCATTCCGGGCCTTAAGCCGCTGACGACGAAAAGCCAGCTGACTATGCTGCCCCGGTCTTTCTACCTCAACATTCCAGAAGAACTGGCTGATGCTGTACACCTAGCGCCCGACAACCCTGCGGCCCGCGAAATCGGCATTGAGTGGTGCATCAACCAAAGCAAGGAGCTAATGGCCCACGGGGTACCTTGCTTACACTACTATAGCATGGGCAAGTCGGAAAGCATCCGGCGGGTGGCGGCAGCTCTGTTTTAGGCCCTGCCAAGGTGGCTGTGCCGCCAGCAGAAGTAGTGCGCTACGCCGGTAGTTTCGTTTCTTACGTACCACGTAGCGCACTACTTCACTTTTACTAGTACACCCTTTGGATACCCTCGACGACCTGTTTGCCCGTTTGCGCGTGGCTACGGCGCCAGCCGAAATTGAGGCCTTGCAGGAAGGCATCTGGCAGATTTGGCTTACTACCGGGCACCCCCTGCTCGACAAGCATTTGGAGGCGGGCATGCGCTACCTCTCTGCCGAAGATTATACTCTTGCCATCCGAGAATTTACTGAACTCATAGAAACTAGCCCCGACTACGCCGAGGGCTGGAACAAGCGCGCTACTGCTTACTACCTCCGCGGGGAATACCGAGCCTCCCTCCTCGATATTCAGCAGACCCTACGCCGGGAACCTCGTCACTTCGGTGCCTTGTCGGGGTGGGCTACCATTGTACGCATGCTGGGCGATGATGCGGGCACCCTGCGGGTATGGCAACGCTTGAACGCCTGTGTCCCAACTGGCCAGGGCTGCAAGCCCAAATGCGCGACTTGCGCGACCGTCTCGACGAGGCCAACGGAATTTAATGCCAGCCTATAGTTGCTAGGCTCCTGATATAGTAGTAAATTTCCCGGAAACTGCCTGTAGTAGCAGAGCAGTTTTTAGCACCCTTATGGTTCATTTATCCCTGATTTCTACTCCCTACTCTATTCTATACCTCGCCCCTGCACCCGTTGCGCTTACAACACTAATATAACGAAAGATAGTTTTTCTTTCCCTCCGCCCTGACTACCCGATGAGCTCCCCTGCCTTCGGTTTCACTTGCCCGTCCGCTTAATTCCCACATAATATGAAACAACCATTACTACTAGCAGTACTTATTTTCCTGTGTTCCCTAACTACCCACGCGCAAAAAATGCGCAAGACTGAGTGGGAAAGCGGCATGCTTGACAAGGGTGAGAAAATTGGCGTTTGGGAATACTACGCCTACACCCGCGACGGGCGCCAAGTCATCACCCAGAAGTACGACCACAGTGCCAAGAAACTGCTTTTCTTCCGCGACTTCGATGACGTACCTACGCCGTGCAAAGCCCAGCTGGGGAATGGACCCGGCTGCACCTAACGCAGCCACCGCTGTTTTTGGGCGGCGACCCAGCCTTGGCTCAGTACATGAGCAAGCTCAACTACCCTCCTGCCGCCGAAAGCAGGAACATTCAGGGTAAAGTAGTCGTGTCGTTTGTGGTAGACACCCTGGGCAGAGCTTCCGATTACAAGGTGCTACTGGGCATTGGCGGTGGTTGCGATGAAGAGGCATTGCGCATCTGCCGTACTATTCCCAACCAGTGGCTTCCGGCCCGCATTGGAAGTCATGCCGTTGTAGTGAAGCACGAGCTACCCTTCACATTCCGGCTGGCCCGGTAGCTCAACCATATGCAACGGCTTCTGATTTTTGCAGCAGGGCAGCCTTTCCCACGCCGGTCGCGTACATTACCGGCATGAAACGCGCTACTCTCTACTTACTATCTGTGGCAGGCCTTTTTGGGGGCCTGACTGCTTGCGACAGCACTCCGCGCGAGCGGCAGGAGGCCGTGCGCCAGGAAGCTCGCCGGCTCGATACTATTGCCGAACAAGCAGCCAGTAAGCTGCGCACAGCGGGCCGACGCGCCGCCCGCTTTGACTCCGCCTCCCGCGTGCGCACCCGGCAACCGCTCGACAGGGCTGCTGAAACGGCTATGACCAATGAGTTGCTTGGGACTTACACGGAAGTAGAAAAGCTGACGCCCAGCACCATAGAGCCCGCTTTTGTGCAGTTTATGCAGCAAGTACGGGCTCGACGCAAGGAGTGGACCCAGCGCGACTGGGACTATGCCACGGGCATCAGCCGACGCCTCAATGCCCAGTTTCGCGCCCTGCGCCTCGACATCCGGGCGCGCGATGAGGTGCATATCCGGGCGCTGCAAACGGAGTTTACTGCCTTGGAAACAGGACGGGACGTGAAAGACCTGGGGCAGGCAGTAAAACAGCCTTAGAAACGTGTTCTTCTTTCTTTTACCAAAGCCCCGCCCTGCGCGGGGCTTTTGCGTGCCTACCCATGCAGTATTCTCCTAGTATTACCCGATGCTTATTGTTAGCTACGCTGGCGCTTACAATGGCTTTGCTTGGCAAGGCACAAACTAGAGCCCGAGTAGTTCCGCCCTTTATTACCTCCGTGGAAACCGTACCCGCCGCCGACCAGTGGCTCCAGCCCGGCGACCGGCTTCAGGTGCGACTAGTAGGTCAGGCCGGGGCCCAGGCTACATTTCTAAACGGAAAGCTACTCACGGAACTACCTGCTTCCCAAGCTAAAGGCTTGCGCGGGGTGTACCAAGGCACCTACGTAGTGCAGCCCGGCGACACCTTGCACAACCGCCGCTTGCTGTTTACGCTCACCACGCGGGATAGTAGTTCTGTCATGGCGCTCAGCAAAAACACCGTGCGGTTCCTAGACCCCAGCCAACCCCAACTGGCCGCCACGAAGGGACAACTAGCCTACTTGAATTATGGGCTGGGAGAAGACCGTCTCGGGGGTGCCAAGTTGGGCTACCTCGACTCGGCGGTGGTCTTGCACCTCACGGGCCGAGTAGGCAATCAGTACCGGGTCAGGCTCAGTGAAACCCAGGCTGCATGGGTGCCACGGGAGGTGGTGCGCCTGCTGCCGGCTGGCGGCTTTGTGCCTTCCTCTCTCACCGGCTCCTGGAGCGTGCAGGGCGACTCCCTTTTCGACTATGTGCGGGTACCCCTAACCCAGCGCCTACCCTACCGCTCCCAACTGCTCACTGAGCCGAGCCGGCTGGTTGTGGATATCTTCGGGGCTACTTCCAACACGAACTGGATAACTCAGCGCGACGGCCTGCGGGAATTGGGCAATGTAACCTACGAGCAGATCCAGCCCGATGTGTTTCGGCTAGTTCTACACCTGCGCCACAAGCAAAGCTGGGGCTACCACGTCGGCTACCGCGGCAATACATTAGAAATAAGGATAAAGCGCCCTCCCGAAAAGATGCGCCTACGTGGCCTGACTGTGGCGGTTGATGCTGGACACGGTGGCACCAACGTAGGCGCCACGGGTAGCAGCGGTGCTAAGGAAAAGGACCTTACCCTGGCCATTGCCCAAAAGCTACGCCGGGAGCTAGAGCAGGCCGGAGCCCGCGTGCTTATGACCCGCGAAACTGACGTTACGGTAGAAAATACGGACCGTATTCTGCTGCTACGACAGCGTAATCCTGATTTGCTCATCAGCATTCACGTCAATTCCTCAGGCAGTGCCACGGTGCAAGGAACGAGCACATATTACCGCTATGTAGCATTTCGGCCCCTCTCCGTGGCCCTGTACGAACAAATGCGAGCTACGGGCCTGAAAGGATTTGGCAACGTAGGAAGTTTCAACTTTGGGTTAAGTGGCCCTACGGAGTACCTGAATGCCTTGGTAGAAACCGCCTTTGTATCAAACCTCGACGATGAGAAGCGACTCACGACCCCCGCGTTTCAGCAACGCATGGCGGAAGCTATGCGGTTGGGACTAGAGCAATTCCTGAAGCGCACTCGCGCTAGTGGTGTGCGGGGGTGGCTCCGCAAACAGCCGGCTTTAGAGTAAATATGGCGTTTCTCGTGTACCTACACTCATTCTTCATCTTAGGGCGCTTACTTCAGGCCGGGTAAGGTGCACCCGGCTGCTGAACTGAAGCACTTAGCTATAGCAACTTAGCAAAAAATAGTTGAGTTGAACTCTTAAAAGCCTGAGCAAGCCCTCTACCTTATTAGCTGTCAACTCGTACAGCGGAACATTGTCTTCAACTGGCAAGTTGGCAGGCTCGATCTTTTATCTACTTTCAAAAACACCCTCGTTCACGCATGGCAAACGACTCCTTACTTGACCGCAGCCGCACGGTTGCTGGTCCGGGCTACAACCGCTGGCTGGTACCACCCGCGGCGCTAGCCATCCACTTGGCTATTGGGCAGGCTTACGCATTCAGTGTGTTCAATAAGCCGTTGGGCTCACTTATCAGCGGCGACCAAGACCACCCCGCCCCCGGCGACTGGACACTGTCGCAAATCGGTATTACTTTTTCCATTGCTATTGTACTGCTCGGCTTGTCGGCCGCCCTATTCGGGAAGTGGTTGGAGCGCGTAGGGCCTCGCAAGGCCATGCTGGCATCGTCGCTGTGCTTCGGGGGCGGCTTCCTGATTGCCTCTTTAGGCGTGAGCATGCACAACATTTGGCTGGTGTACTTCGGCTACGGTTTCGTGGGTGGCATTGGCCTGGGCATCGGCTACATCTCGCCGGTAAGTACCCTAATCAAGTGGTTTCCCGACCGTAAGGGGGTAGCCACGGGCATGGCTATTATGGGTTTTGGCGGCGGAGCCATGATTGGCTCTCCACTGGCCAGCAACCTCATGGCCCACTTTAAAGACTCAGCTCCCCAAGGAGTTGCGCCCACGTTTATTGTGATGGGAATTATCTACCTGCTGTTCATGCAGTTTGGGGTATGGACCATTCGAGTACCTGCCGACGATTGGAAACCAGAAGCTACGTGCCCAACGAAGAGCACAGCGCCCTCGTCACCACGGGCAACGTATCGGCCGACAATGCTATTAAGACGCCGCAGTTTTGGCTGTTGTGGGTAGTACTGCTCACCAACGTGACGGCTGGTATTGGGGTACTCGAAACGGCCTCTCCACTTATTCAGGACACCTTTTCAGATAAATACATGGGCGCGGGCCGGGGCGTAACGGCCGCCGCTGCCGCGGGCTTTGTGGGCTTGCTCAGCTTGTTCAACCTGCTGGGCCGCTTCTTCTGGTCGTCGGCCTCCGACAAAATTGGTCGTAAGCCTACCTACTTGCTATACTTCGGCTTGGGTGCTGTGCTCTACGCACTTATTCCCACGCTGGGCCACAACCTGCAGCTCACGCTGTATGTAATAGTAGCCTGCCTCATTATCAGCATGTACGGGGGTGGCTTTGCAACGGCTCCAGCTTACCTATCCGACTTGTTTGGCAAGTACCAAGTAGGCGCTATCCACGGTCGCCTCCTAACGGCTTGGAGCACCGCGGCTATTTTGGGTCACCTCATCGTAAGTACGTTGTCGGAGCACTCCAAGGCACAAGGTCTTACCGGGGCCGCTGCTTACCAGAGCGTGTTTTACACCATGGCTGGCGTGCTGGTAGTTGGCTTCCTGGCCGACCTGGCTGTGACAGCCGTGAACGAGAAGTACTACGAAAAAGGCCCAGTAACTATTGAAGCAGGAGGGCACTAAGCTTCTGCTGTTCACCCACGTATCTGTAAGCACATGAGCACTCCCACCTCTTCTTCTACCACCGCAACGCCCACGCCTTCTAGTGGCGGCTCGGCAGTTTTGGCCTGGCTATTCGTTGGCATTCCCCTACTGTGGGGCGTGTCGCAAACGTTCATCAAAGCCCTGGCCTTGTTCCAGTAACTTGTTCGTTTCTTTTCTATCTGCAGAAGCACCCAATTGGGTGCTTCTGTTGTTTTAGGTTTGTAGGGTCGTTTAGGCCCACAACTCTTGTATGTCTCCGGACTCCACCGCCCCTACCATCGTCCAGCTGGCTTCCTTCTCGGACACCTTTGCTGCTCATTTAGCGAAATCCCAACTAGATGCGGAAGGCATTCCGTGCTTTCTGGGCAACGAAAACCGCCCTTATGGTCCGGCTTTGGGAGCGGTACGTCTGTTTGTGCGCGCCTCCGATGTAGCCCTTGCGCAGGAGGTGCTGCAGGGCCAGCAGGCCCCCATGCATGCCATGCCGCCCGATGCGCCCGAGGAAGCCACCGCTACTATGCCCCGCTGCCCGCGGTGCCACCACACAGATGTGGTATGCCGCCACCTTCCCCAGCCAACCGACAACCTGTTTGTTAAGCTCCGGCTCTGGTTGCTAGCACCAGCTAAGCCCCAATGTCATTGCTTTACTTGCGGGCTAGAGTTTGAGGGCGAATAACGAGTGCTTGCGGGCACTATCGAAAGCGCCAGGTCCGCAACACACTACCCACGGGGAAGTGCTCCTGGTCGGCGGGCAGTTCTAGAAAGCCCGCGACGTGAGCAAGCTAGCCATGTCGCCGGAACCACCGGCCCGCTCGGGGGTAGCCAGCAGACGGCCATCGGGGCCGGGCTCCAAGCTCACAAGCAGGAAGTGTGTGAGCCGGGGCCGAAACTGAATTTCTTGAGTGAGAACTGCGGCAACTGGCGCCGTAAACTCACCTGGCAAAGCACCTTCCTCCCGTGCCTTTTCGGGCTGCTGCACGCTGAGTAGCCAGGGCTGGGCGTAGCGGTAGAAGTTCACGAACGTAGAAACCGGATTGCCAGGCAAAGCGAAGACTACAGCCCCGCCTGGGAGCTGCCCAAACCAAAAGGGCTTGCCGGGGCGCTGCTGCACCTCATGAAAAACCTGAGTTACTCCTAGCTCCCGTAGGGTCTCCGGTAGAAAATCGGCTTTCCCTTTTGACACTCCTCCGCTGAGAATAACCGCATCGTACCCTTCCAACAATGCCGGGAGCCCCTGGCGTAACGCGGCCGGATCGTCGTTGAAGTGAAAAGTTTCGGCCTCGGCGCCCGCCTGCCAGGCAGCAGCTTGCAGCATCAGGGCATTGGAGCGTCGAATCTGGTGGGCCGCTGGTGTTGCGCTAATGGGCACTAGCTCATCTCCGGTGCTTACCACGGCCACCCGCGGCCGGCGCGTAACCCCCACGGTAATAGCGCCCACGGTAGCGGCCACGGCTACCTCCGCCGGTTCCAGCCGGGTGCCGGCAGGTACTAGCAGGTCGTCCTGCCGGCGGTCGGCGGCTTGGGTGTGCACGTTGTGGCCGCGCCGCGGAGCAGGCACTTGCACGCAGGCCAAGCGGTGGCCAGCCTCATCGGTACGGAAGGTGATATCCTCGTAGCGAATCACGGTATCGAGGTTGCCGGGCAGGGCCGCCCCGGTCATAATTTCTACCGCCGCACTAGGGTCTTGGATGGGCGCAGGCGCTTGGCCGGCAAACTGTGTACCCTCAATGCGGAACTCCATTTGCCCAGCTTCCAACGCCGCATACTGCAGGGCTATTCCATCCATAGCCACCCGGTTGAAAGGCGGAAAGTCGCGGTCGGCGCGCAATTCCTCGCGTAGGATGCGGCCGGCGGCCAGGGGCAACGACAGGTACTCAATGGGCAGGGGGCGCACGGTGGCAGCTACGAGGCGGGTGGCTTCTTCGACGGAAAGCATACGGGAAAGCGGAACGAAAAAGGCCACTGGCTTGCGGCCGTACTGCAAAAAAGAAGTATTTCGGGCGGAGCAACGAAGGTAGTGCCGCATCCGGTGCGGATTCCAAGATCTTCGCGCTCATTCTTGCTGACAAAAGACCACGCGTGGTGGTTTGTTCACTAGCGGCAACGAGGCGACGCAAAGATGCGTCTCTACAACTTCGCAATCCTACAGTATGTCTGATTCTCCCAAACTCACCCACCTCAACGCCGCCGGCCAGCCCGCCATGGTAGACGTGGGCCAGAAAGTTCCTACCCGCCGCGTAGCTCGGGCCCGTAGCCGCGTGGTGCTCGGCCCCGAAATAATGGCTCTGGTAAAAGAAGGTGACTTACCCACCCGCAAAGGCCCTGTATTTCAAACTGCTATCCTGGCTGGCATTATGGGGGCTAAGCGCACCTCCGAACTGATTCCGCTCTGCCACCCCCTCGGGCTTGATGACTGCCAAGTACGCATTGAGGTTGACGGCGCCGATGCCGTACTGATTGAGTGTACGGCTACCGTAACGGGCAAGACCGGGGTAGAAATGGAGGCTCTCACGGGTGCCTCTGTAGCCGCCCTCACCATCTACGACATGTGCAAGGCACTCTCGCACAACATTGTAATCCAAGAAACTCGCCTACTGGAGAAGACTGGCGGCAAACAAGATTTTCATCATGCCGGATAAGCTCCCCGCCGCTAACTCGGCACCGCGCACCAAGCACGCCCAGCTGACCCGCCCTAACCTGGGCGAATTTAATCGCCATGAGCTTGCCATCTTGGGGGCTCCGTGTGGTAAGATCAAGGAGCTGACGGCCCGGCTACTCCCCCTGCTTGCGCCTACCCTGCGCGTGGCCTACGTGGATGCTGACCACGCCGCCGGCGACGACGCAGCCCAGGGTGGCAGTGGCGGCCAGGATGCCATTCTGCAAGCCGGTGCTACCGCCGAGCTGACCGACAAAATCACCTTCACACGCTTGGATGTGAAGCGTGGCATAGACAAGTTCAGCCAGCAGGAATGGTTGCAACACCAAAGTATAGTGCTGGTGAATGGCAACCACTTCCAGGCCCGCCAGCAGCTCGTGATTCTGGACCCCGCCAAACCTGTTGAGAAAAAGCTCGACCGCCTCACCGACGTACGCGCGCTGCTGTTGCCTGAAGGGGTAACGGAAGTGCCCGCCTACCTACAGGCTCACCTGGCACCGCCAACGTACCCGTGCTACCCCTCCACGACACCGAAGCCGTGGCCGACCTTATCCGGCGCGAGTGGCAGGCGCTGCGCCGCCCCTGCGGGGCCTTGTGCTAGCCGGTGGCCGGAGCCAGCGCATGGGCGAAGACAAGGGCAAGCTGGCGTACCACGCCGGCCAGGAGCAGCGCGCATACGCCGCCGAGCTGCTGGCGCGTTTTTGCCAAGACGTGCACGTTTCCTGCCGCCCCGACCAAGTAAATGAGTTGGAGTACACCGGCCTACGCCCCTTGCCCGATACCTTCACCGGCCTTGGCCCCTTGAGTGGGTTGCTTTCGGCCTTCCGCCTCGACCCCAATGCGGCCTGGCTAGTCGTTGCCTGTGACTTGCCTTTCCTTTCGGAAACCACACTGGGCCACTTAGTAGTACATCGGCAGGCCGCTCGGATGGCTACCGCCTACCAAAGCCCGGAAAACGAATGGCCGGAGCCACTTATTACTATTTGGGAGCCACAGAGCTACGGTACTTTGCTGCGCTTTCTAAGCCTTGGCTACAGCTGCCCACGCAAGTCCCTCATCAACTCGGATATTGAACTGCTGCCCCCACCGGCACCCGAAGAGCTACGCAATGTGAACACGCCAGACGAAGCCGCAAAGGCCCGCCAAGAGCTAGGCTAATGCACCGAGCGGCGGGCCCAGACGACAGCCTTAAATTGCTGCTTCTAGCCCACCGCTACTGGCTACGGATGCGCAGCTACCCACACGTCACCATCTTGATAAAACTCCTTTTTCCAGATAGTTACTACCTGCTTCAGGGTATCAATGATGTACTGACAGGCGGCAAAACTCTCGGCGCGGTGAGGAGTAGACACGGCCACTACCACGGCCACGTCGCCAATGTACAGGGTGCCTTTGCGGTGAATGACTGTGACTTGCTGCAGCATAGGCCACTGCTGTACGGCTTGCTCAGCTACCTTGCGGAGTTGGTGCAGGGCCATGCTGTCGTAGGCTTCGTACTCCAGGCGCACCACGGGGCGGCCGGTGCTTTGGTTGCGCACCGTACCGATAAACGTGTTGATGGCCCCGGCCCCATCGGCCTCCACCGTCTGCAGGGCGGCGGCTACGTCGATGGGCTGGTCAGTGAGGTCGATGTGAATCAAGGGTAAGCAAAATAAGGATGAGGACTTGGTACCGAATCTGGCAGGGGCTACCAGTGTTACCAAAAGAAATTGCGGCATAGCCGAAGCCAACTAGGGGCTACTTCATTCGTACCTGAAGCGCAGGAGCTGCCCGCCGGCTTCTGCCTGTGCAGCGAAGTTTAGTTGCTTTCGGAATGAAAATGCTACCCCCCGCTTACGGGCGGAATAAGGGCAATTTCATCTCGCTCCGAGAGGGCGACATCGTCGGGGGCATATTCGTTGTTTACGGCCACAGCCAGGCTAGAAAGGCGGCCCAGAGCTGGATACTGCTCCCGCAGGCCTTCCAGCAGCCCTTGCACCGACTGTCCTTCGGGTGCCGAAACCTCTAGCGAAGACTGTCCTACGATTTCGCGGGCAATGCCGAACAAAGCAATTTTCAAGTTCATTGGTTATCTAGGTATTCGTACCGGGGCGAAGCGGCGCCAGAGGGTCAAACTAGGGGGTCCACCCTACCTATGTTGCCCACTGTGCCACTCACCCGAACGGAAAAGTCTGATTTACGTTGTTTGTTTCACCGCCCATCCATGAGCGGGGTGTTTTTCTGCCGAGTATGTCTGCTGTTGTACCATCTGTTTTGTTTGATAACCACGGCCGCCCGCTGGAGTACCTGCGCCTAGCTGTTACGGACCGGTGCAACCTGCGCTGCTTTTACTGTATGCCTGAGGAAGGCATTAAGTACCTGCCCAAGCAAGAGCTGCTGACCTACGAGGAAATGGAGCGCCTAGTCGCCGTAATGGCTGCTCTGGGCGTGCGCAAAGTGCGCCTCACGGGTGGGGAGCCCTTCGTGCGCCGCGACTTGGTTCCCTTCATGAGCCGCCTCAGCGAAATTCCCGGTATTGAGGAGCTCACCATGACTACGAACGGAGTGCTCACGGCGCCTCACGTGCCGGAGCTAGCCCGCATGGGCGTGAAGGCGGTAAACCTCAGCCTCGACACCCTCGACCGCAGCCGCTTTGCGAGCATCACCCGCCGCGACGAATTGCCGCGCGTCCTCGACACGTTCTACGCCCTGCTGGCCGCTGGTATTCGAGTGAAAATCAATGCGGTTGTAATGGATGGACAAAATACCCAAGACATTCTCCCTTTGGCCGAACTGACCCGCGACCTTCCGGTAGATGTACGCTTCATCGAAGAAATGCCTTTCAACGGTGGTAGCCACGCCGCTACTCTCCCCTGGAATCACAACCGCATCCGGGAGCATCTGGAGTTAAACTTGGGCACTCTAGCACCAGTGGCCACTCGCCCCGGCGACACGGCTTCGCACTACACCGTGGCGGGCCACCAGGGGCGGTTGGGCATCATTGCGGCTTACTCCCGCACGTTCTGCGGCACCTGCAACCGTATTCGTCTTACGGCTGAAGGCGGCCTCAAGACCTGCCTCTACGACCAAGGCGTGCTCGATATTCGGGCCCTACTGCGTGGCGGCGCCTCTGATGCCGATATTGTAACGGCGCTTACCTCTGCCTTCCGCAACCGTGCCGCCAATGGCTTTGAAGCGGAAAGTCAGCGGCCCTTGCATCAGCTCAGCTTTGAGTCGATGAGCACAATTGGGGGGTAGCACCACCGAGTAGGCCATGAGGTTGCTATGAAAATTTTCCTGTGGCTCCTGGGCTTTGGCGCGGTACTATACGTGGGCGTTTGCGTGTTACTGTACTTCCAGCAGGAGCGGCTGCTTTTCTTTCCTACCAAGCTGGCGACTAACTATCAATTCCGCTTTCCCCAGCGGTTTACTGAGCGCTGGGTTACTGCCCCCGATGGCACCCGTCTGCATGGCCTGCTCTTTCCTACCGACTCTGCTGCGAGGAAAGGCCTCGTTTTCTACCTCCACGGTAACGGCGGCGCCCTCGACAGCTGGGGCCACGTAGCATCTACCTACACCCGCCTAGGCTACGACGTGTTCCTACTCGACTACCGTGGCTACGGCAAAACCCAGGGTCGTATCGGCAGTCAGGCACAGCTCCTCTCCGATGCCGAGGCGGCCTACCAGCAGCTCCTGCCCCATTATCCGGAAGAGCGCACCATAGTGCTGGGCTACTCTTTGGGTACGGGCATCGCCACGTGGCTAGCGGCCCGGCACCATCCCAAGCAGCTCATTTTGCAGGCGCCTTACACTAGCATGCGTGCCATGGCCCGCCGCCATTATCCGTGGGTACCTGCCTTTATTGTACGCTACCCCCTGGCCACCGACGAGATACTGCCGCACGTGTCAGCCCCCGTCGTCATCTTCCACGGCGACCAAGACGAAATCATTGAGTACCAGGGCACGCTTGCCTTGCAAGCTGCTCTCAAGCCGCAGGATCAGTTTATTACACTGGCCGACGCCGGGCACAACGACCTCACCGACAACCCAAGCTACCAGCGCCACCTTCGGCGCATCCTAGCCGAGTAGTTACCGGAACCCTGGCAGATACGAAAGGAGAGAAGCACCGCCGTTTATTTTCTGCGGCCCGGCTTGCTACCATTGCACTAGCCGCTGCCACATGATACCTTGCTGAGGCTAGCCATTATGGGCAGCGCCAGTGGCCCTTCGCCGTCTGGTAGGTGCCCAGGTATACTTATCCTTTTCTAATGTCCCGTTGTAAGTCCCTTATCCTGCTATCAGCGTTTTGGCTACTAGCTCTGACGGGGCATGCACAAACGGCTCCTACCACCAAAACGCCGCCAACGCGGCAGCGCCGCCAGCTTATCATCTCATTCACGCTACCTTCTGCGGTGGGTGTTGTCACAAAGTACGCTTCTGCTTTACTCTCCAAAAGTAACGATACCGACAAGGAGCAACGCAAGAAGCAAGCCCTGCGCACCAGCAATCCGGTAGTAGAAATTACCTTACCCCTCCCCTAAAGGCTGGCTCGACGGCAGACCCGATTAGCGCTGCTGAACACCGCTGCGCTGGCAATAGCAAGCAAAACGCTAGTTTGCAGTGCGGCGCTAAAGTTGAGGCCCCGCGCCTACCTGTTCCGTTACTGAACATCCCTCCGACTGGCTTATTGCTATGAACTTCAACACCTCGGTCCTGATCAGTATTGTGCCGGCCCTGTTGATTGTGCGCGGCCTCCGACGGTTTCTGGATCTGCCGGTCCGTATGCCGCGCTTCAATGCCCTGCTAAACCACATCTGGGTGCCGGGCGTGGTGCTGATGGGCTTGGCCTATCTGTTTGAGTGGAAGTCGGATCAGTTGGATGAGTTTTACATATTCATCGTGCTCAGCATTGTGGTGCTGGTGCTCATACGGTTAAGCTTCTACCGCCCGGCTCGCACCCTACTACTAGCTGTGGCGCCGTATACCTTATACGCGGCCATTGAGCTGCTCATTGCCGTAACCGGCCGCGACCTGCTCAAGGAGTATGATGATGTGTTTGAAACCTCCCAAGGGTTTGCGTTCATCTGGCTGTTTACGTTCCTGTTCATTGCCCGCAGCCAGAAGAAATCCTTGGAAGCGGAGCGGCTACAGCGGGAGGAGGAAGAAAAGGCCAAGCGCCTCATTGAGGCCCAAAACGCGGAACTAGAGCGCCTGGTAGCCGAACGCACCTCTACCCTTACCCAACAAACCGAGGAACTGCGAGAAGCCCTCACGGAGCTACGTACTACCCAGGCCCAGCTTATCCAGGCCGAAAAGATGGCCAGCCTCGGGGAGCTAACCGCCGGTATTGCTCACGAAATTCAGAACCCTCTCAACTTCGTCACCAACTTCTCCGATGTAAGCGCCGAACTGATTACGGAGTTGGACGAGGAGCGCCAGAAATCGGAACGCGACCCGGAGTTAGAGGCGGAGCTGCTGGAAGACCTGCGGCAAAACCTCACCAAAATCACCTTCCACGGACAGCGCGCCGCCAGCATTGTGCGGGGCATGCTAGAGCACAGCCGCGCCAGTTCCGGCGAACGGCAGCCCACCGACCTCAACGTTCTGGCCGATGAATACCTGCGCTTAGCCTACCACGGGCTGCGGGCTAAAAACAAGGCCTTCAACGCCACCATGAACACAGATTTTGACCCGAACCTAGGCCAGATCGAGGCCGTGTCGCAGGACCTAGGACGGGTGCTCCTGAATCTGTTTACCAACGCCTTCTATGCCGTGCACAAAAAGCAGGAAGCACACCCGCAGGATGGCTACGTGCCTACTGTGAGTGTGCGCACGCATCGCACGGCGGGAAATACCGTGGAAGTGCACGTGCGTGATAACGGGGCCGGCATTCCCGAAGGCATGCAACAAAAAATATTTCAGCCCTTCTTTACCACCAAGCCCACTGGGGAGGGTACGGGTTTGGGCCTTTCCCTGAGCTACGACATTGTGACGAAGGGCCACGGCGGCACCCTAACGGTAGAAAGTGAGGAAGGCACTGGCACAGAGTTTATCATCACACTGCCAGCATAGTAGTAGAACTCTTGGGGGATTATTTTAGCTTTGTTTGCGATGAAAATACTGGTAGTAGACGATGAGAAAGATGTGCGCGCCTTATTTGAGCAGCGTTTTCGTCGCGAAATTCGCAGCGGGCAGTTTGCCTTTACCTTCGCCTACTCCGGCGAAGAGGCACTCGACTTTTTGCACGCGCACCCCTCGGAGGTGGTGCTGATCCTCTCCGACATCAACATGCCCGGTATGAGTGGCTTGGAGCTTCTGAAGCGTATTCGCCAGGAATATGCTGCCCCGCCGCCCCCTCTACCCCCCCAGGTGATGATGATAACCGCCTACGGCGACGAGGAAAGCCACCAGCAGGCACTACAGCTGGGAGCCAACGATTTTCTTACCAAGCCAGTGGACTTTACCGCTTTAAAGGCGAAGCTCACCTCAATGGCCAGCCATGAAAACTAAAGTACTTGTGGTCGATGATGAGGCCGACTTGGAACTGTTGATCAAGCAAAAGTTTCGGCGCAAGATTCGGGAAGGTGTGTACGAATTTGTGTTTGCTGGTAACGGCCAGGAAGCCCTGGACCAGCTACAGCAACACCCTGACCTCGACATCATCTTGTCCGACATCAACATGCCCGTGATGGATGGCCTGACCCTGCTCAGCCGTCTTCCCGATGCCAGCGCCGTCATAAAGGCGGTCATGGTATCGGCCTACGGCGATATGCAGAACATCCGCACGGCCATGAACCGTGGGGCCTTCGACTTCGTGACCAAGCCCGTAGACTTTCAGGATTTGGAGCTGACCATGGAGAAAACGGCCGCGCACGTGCAGCAACTGCGCCAAACCCTCCGAGCGGTGCAGGAAAACAACATCCTGCGCATGTACGTCGATGAAACGGTGCTCAATTTTATGGGGCGCCCTGGCTTCGAGAACACCCTGATGGCCAGCGAAACGGTGGAGGCCACGGTACTGTTCGTAGACATCTGCGGCTTCACGTCGCTCTCCGAAGTACTCCCCCCCGCCGATGTGGTGAAGATGCTCAATACCTACTTCGACCAAATGGTGAAGGAGATTATTGCGCAGGGAGGCTACGTGGATAAGTTCATGGGCGACGCCGTCATGGCCGTGTTCCGGGGCGAATATCACCTCGACCGGGCCATGGACGCGGCCTTGGCTGTACGCACGGCCCTGCAAGCCAACGAGAGCATCCTGCCCAACGGCACCGCCTACCACCCTGAAATATCCATTGGCATCAACACCGGCGAAATGGTGTCGGGCAACATTGGGTCGGCATCTCTTAAGCGCCTGGACTACACCGTTATCGGCGACACGGTGAATGTGAGCCAGCGCCTGCAATCGGTGGCTCAGCCCGGCCAAATCATCATCACCGAAGCTACCTATCAGCGCGTAAAGGAGTCGTTTCAGTGCAAGCCTTTGCGCGAGGTTACGCTGAAGAATAAGGCCAAACCTGTGATGATTTATGAGGTAGTAGCCTAGCAGCGAGGTTGCCGACTTATTTCCCCTCGTTCTGGACTAGTCCGGAACGAGGGGCGGAGCTTATGCTATTATTTCCCAGGCTGCTCAGGCAACTGCTTATGCAGCATAGGCATCTGATCTAACTGACTACTCTATTGTTCCTCTACTTTATCTATCCCAATGAGACATGTTGTATTGCTGAGCGCCGGGCTTTTGCTGGGCGCGGCCTCGGTTCATGCGCAGCAGGTGAAAACCAAGGCTGAGTTTGACGCCTACTCGACAAGTAAGAGTAAGGAAATACGCCAGCTGATAACCGCCAAACAATACCGGCCGGCGCTGGCGCTCTACGCCCAGTGGCACCAAGCTACAACACCCTGGACGAAGCCACCAAGCAGAACTTCCGGGGGCTAGAGGCAAATCTTTACTACAACGAGGCCTGCTACTACTCCCTGCTGAAAGACCGCCCAAACGCCCTGGCAAACTTCCGCCAAGCCATTGGGAGCGGCTACCAGGACTACCTGCACGCCACATCAGATACGGACCTCGACTTTATTCGGGGTGACAAGGCCTTCCAGCAGCAGATGGCGTCCATTCGCGACAAGGGTGACTACCGCTATATCCTCCAGAAAGACAAAGGGTACACGACCGAGTCAGCCAGCCAGCTACCTTCTTTCCGCTACCAAGCCGCCGACGCGCCTCAGTTGGCCATGCTGCGTAAGACCTACAAGCTGGATTCCATTGCCGGTGCCGGTACCGATGTTTCGCAGATGATTAACCTCATGCACTGGGTGCACGAGCGGGTACCGCACAATGGCACCATTGAGAACCCCAAGCTGCGCAATGCCCACGACCTACTGACGGTATGCCAGCAGGAGAAGCGGGGCCTGAACTGCCGGGGGCTAGCTACCGTGCTCAATGAGGTGTACCTAGCCATGGGTTTCCAGTCGCGGTTTGTGGGGTGCCTGCCCAAAGACACTGCTGACTTCGACAGCCACGTCATCAACTCCGTGTACTCTACAAGCCAGAAAAAGTGGCTTTACATGGACCCCACGCAGGATGCCTACGTGATGAACGAGCAGGGCAACTTGCTGAGCATTGAAGAAGTGCGCGAGCGGCTCATCAACGGCCAGCCGCTTTTGCTCAACCCAACCGCCAATTGGAACCACAAGCAATCGGCCACCAAGGAAGAGTATCTGTATCGCTACATGGCCAAGAACCTGTACCAACTGGAAACCCCAGTCAGCAGCGAGTACAACCTAGAAACCCGCGCCACTGGCAAGACCATTCAGTACGTCCGGCTCCTAACGCAGCCTGCCGCTGCCAAAGCGCCGCCGATAAGCACTGATAAGGTAGGCACCACTACCCTCATTAGCTACACCACTAGCAATGCGGCGGCTTTCTGGCAGCCGCCCCAGGGAAAGTAGCGGCTCGCTAGGGTAGTAGGCACTGCCGGCGGGATGCGGGGCTAGTCTTCGCCCCGCATCCCGGCCGGCAGTGCCTTACTTTGTTTCCGGTAGGTGGGTTTTCTCATTCTGGCGGCGAAGGCGCTGGCAGAGTACCCGCAGAATGTTTCGGAGCACCTCACCGCGCTCCTCCATCACATCATAGAAATCTTCTTGGTCTAAGCGAAATGCCACAACGGGGCCACGGGCCAGGGCTGTGGCCGAGCGGGGCTCGGCGTCGAGCAAAGCCAACTCCCCAAAGAAGTCGCCTTTTTGGAACGTAGTGAGCAATTGGGCACCGTTGTATATTCCTACTTCGCCTTCCTGCACAATGAACAGGGACGTGCCCAGGTCGCCCTTCGCAAAAATTTCTTCGCCTTCGTCGAAGCTTACTTCCTTCATAATGGGCACAATGCTGCTGAGCACATTAGCCGGTGTGGCCGCAAACAGGGCCGTGTGCTGAAGCAGCGTCACGCGTTCCGTAGCCGAAATGCGGGAGGAAGAAGCAGAGTGGCTCATGAGGGAAGATTGGTCAGCAGAAAGTTGAGTAAGCAACTGCTGGTGAGCAGCAGGCTGGTTTTTGGAAAGTTGCCGAAGGGCATAGCGGGCGCCCTCCTGCACGAGTAAGTTGGGGCTGCGCAAGTGAGGCAGTAGCGCGGGTGCTGTGGCCGGCTGGGGGTGCCAAGCGCGTAGGGCCAAACTCAAGGTCCAGTCGGTGAAGCCAGCCTCGCCCTCCGTTACAATAGTATCTAGCAGGGAAGCGGGGGCGGTAGGGGACGGCACGAGACGGCTAAAGACGCGAGATTTTTCGGCGGGAGTACCTTCTTCTAATAGCGTTTGCAGGCCCTGGTAAATGGGCCGGGGAATAAGATTGTCGAGGATTTCGAGGGCGTTGGCGCGCCGTTCGCGGGCGGCATGCAAGGCCCCGCGCTGGGCATCAGCAATAGCTTGGGGCGGGTAGAGTTGGAGCAGCAACCCAAACAGGCGCTGCTCCACGCGGGTGAGCTCATAGGCCAAGCTGCGGCTCAGGGGCTCGTCGTCGGGTAAGGTAGCGCGGCCTTGCAGGAGCCGGGAGGCCCGTTGCATCTCGTCTTGCACAAGGGCCTGAAAGATGGGCGCGTCATCTTCGTTGGGGTCAAAATAGCGTAAGGCACGCAAAGCTGTTTCGCGCTTAAACAGCTCGGGCTGCTGAGCCAGCGTTACCAGGGCATGGCGGCTGGCCGGTAGGCGCAGGCGGGCACATATCTGGGCCAAGCGCCGTACCAGCCTTCATCGGCCGACGCCTGCAAGGCTTGTGCTACCGCCGGCAAGCCGGCTGGCCCGAGCTGCACCAGGCTGTCGGCGGCAGCGGCACGGGTGGTGCGGTCTTGCAAGTCTTCCAAGAGGCGGGCTGTATTCTCGGGCGCCGTAGAAACCGCCGACACGGGTGCTTTCACTGCCCACGCCGCGCCTTCTCCTAGTGTTTCGGTAGGGCTACCAAAGCGGGGGCTCAGGGCGTGGCGCAGTTCGGCCAAGTAGCGGCCGTGAGTAAGGTGCAGGAAGTACAGGGCCCCGGCCATGCACAGCGTCATCCACAAGAAGGGCGTCCACTCCCCAGCGCCGGGCAAGTAGGGCACTGCTACCAGCAGCAGGCCCGCCAAGCCCATACCCAGGGGTTCGTAAAGGCCTTTTGCCAGGGTATGAGCCTGCAGGCGCTCATCGGGGGGCAAGGGCTGAAAAAGCACCAGAAACAGGGGGTCGAAGACGGCCCGGCGCAGCACTTCCAACACCAGAAAGAGGCCGCAGAAATAGAGCAGTTGAACTCCGGTGCCGGCATCGCCAAACCATAAGCCTCCACCCAGGAGCAGCCCCCCCAGGATTACCGCGGGCAAAGACAGTAGCATCCAGCGCACCCCTACCTGGTCGAGCGTCACGCGGGAGAGCAGCAGCTTAAATAGCAGAGCCACTAGATAAGTGATAACCAGCACACTACCTACGTAGCGCATTACCAAGGCTTGGTCGTGAAACTTGTGTTTCACGTGCACGAAAAAGGAGTACTCAATGCCCGTGGTTACGGCAGCTACCAGCAGCAGCCCCAGGCACATAGATACTACCAAACGACTGTTGCCAAACCACCGCTGCAAATGGGGCGCTACGCCTTCGAGGCGGGCCGCCCGCGGAATGGCACGAGCCTCCACCACGTGCAGGCGGCGGGTAGCCCGCACGACCACCAGCGCCCCAATATAGGCGGCAAAGGCCGTGAGCAGCAGCCACGGCAGTTCGGCGTGGTGATGAATAAGAATGGCCAGCACAGCCCCCAGGGCCTTGGCGGGCATGTCGCCGGAACTGATGATGCTGAACAGCCGCCGCCCCTGGCGCACATCAAACACTACCGCCGAAATGCCCCAAAACTCCAGGTTTGTAAGCAGATAGATAACCCGGTAACCTGCCATAATCGTTACGGCTGCCGCCACCGAGTGGCCTACCATCACCAGCACTCCTACAATGCCCGTGAAGGCTACCACGGCCAGCAGCACCCGGCTGGCTACCCGCTCTAGGCCCAGGTGGTGTTCGTAGTGAGCGTACACCTTGCCGGCCACAATCATGGCCACGGCTGCTAGCCCATACGCCAGGGGTAGGCTACGCTCGGGGTTATTTTCGAGAAGGATAACGTTGGCCGACACGTATACCAGAATGGTACCGATGCCCAGCAGGAAGTTGTGCAAGAAGAACAACCCCACCGTGCGGCCTTCGTCGGGCCGAATTCCTAGCAACCGCTGCCAGCGTTCAAGTAGCGTCATTCAGAGAAGAGGAATATAATAAGCTTGCCTGCAGATGATAGTGCAAGGTAACGTTCGAGCGCATGAGTTTGCCCGCTTTTGCTGTTATTACACCCTGTATATTCCTCTCGCCCCTATCATGGACTGCCAACGTGCTGAAGCTTACGTGCTGGACCAGCTGCACCAGCATCTTTCCCCCACCCTCTACTACCACGGGCTTCACCACACCCGCGACGTAGTAGCGCAGGCGGAATCCTTGGCCCAGGCCGTGGGCATTACTGATCCGGAACAGCTAACCCTGCTTCGCACTGCCGCATTTTATCACGATGCGGGCTTCCTGACCGTGTACCAGGGGCACGAAGCGGCCGGCTGTGAACTAGCTCGCATTGTGCTGCCGGAGTTTGACTACACCCCCGCCCAGGTGGACACCATCTGCGAACTGATAATGGCTACGAAAGTGCCCCAGAGCCCCGGCGACTCCCCATTGGCCCAGGTTCTTTGCGACGCCGACCTGGATTACTTAGGCCGCCCCGACTTCTGGCCCATCAGCAACTCCCTGCGCGACGAGCTGCTGGCTCGCAACCTAGTAGCCGACGAGGCCAGCTGGCAGCGTCTCCAACTCAGCTTTCTTACCCAGCACCAGTACTGGACTCCGGCCGCCGTAGCCCGGCGCGAATCGGAGAAGCAAGCCCGCGTGGCAGAGGTACAGGCACTGGTGACAGGCTTCGAGTAAAGGCGCGTACTTAGCCTGTGGCAGTGCAGCCGGCGTTTACTTGTTTAATTAGTTGCCTTTCAGGAAGCGTGCTAGGTAGGGAGCGGTGCGACTACCGTTGGCGCGGGCTACTTCGTGCGGAGGGCCGGCCGCTACTACTTGGCCGCCCTCGTCGCCAGCGCCCGGACCAATATCCAGTACCCAGTCGCTGCTGGCAACCACGCGCATATCGTGCTCCACCACAATCACCGTATTGCCAGCCTCTACCAAGCCATGCAACTGGGCGAGCAGCTTTTCCACATCCGAGGGGTGAAGGCCGGTAGTAGGCTCGTCGAGGACGTACAGGGAGTTGCCCCGCTGCGCTCGTTGCAGTTCAGTGGCCAGCTTGATGCGCTGGGCCTCCCCACCCGAAAGCTCGGTAGCGGGCTGCCCCAGGCGCAAGTAACCCAGGCCAACCTCCCGCAGCACGGTGAGAGCCCGCTGGATGGTAGGCTCCTCGGTGAAGAACTCCCAGGCATCGTCTACGGTTAGGCTCAGCACCTCCGCAATGTTCTTATGGTGGTAGGTAACTTCCAGGGTTTTGGCGTTGTAGCGGGCCCCATGGCACACTGGGCAGGGTGCGTACACGCTGGGCAGAAACAATAGCTCCACCATCACAAACCCTTCACCCTGACAGTTTTCGCAACGGCCCTTGGCTACATTGAAGGAAAAACGGCCAGCATCGTAGCGGCGCTGCCGCGCTACGGGGGTGGCGGCGAAGAGCTTACGCACGTGGTCAAACAGGCCCGTGTAGGTAGCCATGTTGGAGCGGGGCGTACGGCCAATGGGCTTCTGGTCTACCCGCACCAGCGCTTGATGTGCTCCATACCCTCAACCAATTGGCCACCGGTTTGCGGCAGGGCCGCCTGCTCTAATGGGTCGGTTTCTTCCTCCTCGGGGGCTAGCTCCTGGCCCAGGTGGCCCGCCACCAGCTCCACCAATACCTGGCTTACCAAACTCGACTTGCCGGAACCCGATACGCCCGTTACGGTGGTGAACACGCCCAGCGGGAAGGCTACATCCAGGCCACTAAGGTTGTTGCGGCGCACGCCTTGCAGGCGCAGCCAGGCGTGTGGCTGGCGCGGTACCCGTGGGGCGTCATCCACCTCAGCACCAAACAAGTAGCGGCGGGTTTGGGAGGCCGCCACTTCCGCCAGTCCGGCCGGCGGACCACTGTACAGCACATCACCGCCTTGCTCGCCCGCCGCGGGCCCCACATCGACCAGCCAGTCGGCCTGCCGGATGACATTGAGGTTGTGCTCGACGACAAACAGCGAATTGCCGGCCTGCTTCAGGCTAGCCAGCGCGGTCAGTAGCGCTTCGGTATCGGAGGGGTGAAGGCCGGCGGAGGGCTCATCGAGCACGTAGACTACGCCAAACAAGTTGGAGTACAGCTGCGTAGCTAGCCGCAGCCGCTGCAATTCTCCGGGCGACAGCGTAGGCGTGCTGCGTTCCAAAGACAGGTAGCCCAGCCCCAAATCGAGCAGCACAGCCAGCCGGGCTACCAGGTCGGCGGCAATGCGCTGCGCCACAATGGCCTGCTCGGGGTGGTCGGCGTCCCGCTGTTGGCGGCCCGCGGCGCTGCCACTGGCGTAGGGCTTAAGCAGGGCCGCTACCCACTTCAGAGGCAGTTCCGACAGCTCAGCAATATCCAACCCGGCAAAGGTGACGGCCAAAGACTCGGGGCGCAGGCGCTTACCGTGGCAAGTGGGGCACTCGGTGCTGAGCATGTACTGCAAAGCCCGCTTTTTCATGAGGGGACTTTGGGTGGTAGCAAAGGTGTGTAGCACATGGCGCCGCACGCTTGTGAAAGTGCCCATATAGTTGGGCGGCTCCCGGCGCTTGAGGGCCCGCTGCGTTTCCTCAGGCGAGTAGCCGGGGTATACGGGCACCACGGGCTGCTCCTCCGTAAACAGAATCCAGTCGCGCTGGTCTTGAGGAAGCTCACGCCAGGGGCGGTCCACATCGTAGCCCAACGTCACAAGAATATCGCGCTGATTTTGGCCGCCCCAGGCTTGGGGCCACGCCGCAATGGCCCGCTCCCGAATGGTGAGGGAAGGGTCGGGCACCATACTTTGCTCGGTTACCTCGTAGATGCGGCCTAAGCATGGCAAGTAGGACAGGCGCCCTCGGGCGTATTGGGCGAGAAGCTTCGGCGTACACAATACCCTGGCCAGCGGGGTAGTCGCCGGCCCGGGAGTAGAGCATGCGCACCAAGTTGGATAGCGTGGTGGCGCTCCCCACCGAGGAGCGCGTAGTGGGCGTACCACGCTGCTGCTGCAAGGCCACAGCCGGCGGCAAACCCTCAATGGCATCTACCTCGGGCACGGCCATCTGGTGAAATAAGCGGCGCGCGTACGGCGACACCGACTCTAGGTAGCGGCGCTGCGCCTCGGCGTAGAGCGTGCCGAATGCCAACGACGACTTACCCGAGCCGGACACGCCCGTAAACACAACCAGCGCATCTCGAGGAATGTCTACGTCGATGTTTTTAAGGTTGTGCTCTCGGGCACCACGCACGCGCACAAAGCCCGCGAAGTCAGGGGAGGAAGGTAGGGTAGCCATGAATAATGCAGGGCTAAGGGAGCCGGCTGCTCCCTGCTATACTCTGGGGTAGCGCCTCGGGTTAGGGCGGTGGGCCGGTTCAGGTACTCACGGCCCCGGCAGCGGTGCTAGTTGGGGAGGGGCGCTCTAACAGCACAATGAGTTTCTCTTGGTAGGTAGTGCGGGCGTATTCGTGGTAGCCAAACTTTGCCGCCACCCGCAGAGATGCGGTATTGTCGGGGTCGATGATGCAGACGGTCCGATCTTGCGTGAAGTGGGCGTCGCCCCAGGCCAGCACCGCTTGCACCGCTTGGCTGGCGTAGCCAGGCCATGTACCCGCGGAGCCAGCACCCACCCTACTTCGGGCGCGTCGCCCAGGGAAGGCATCATGTCGCGGTGGTAGTTGGCAAACCCCACGGCCCCAATAAAGCGGCCGGTCGCCTTCTCTTCCACGGCCCAATAGCCGTAGCCCATAATAGCCCAGTGCCCCTGCTGCCCCAGAATGCGGCGCCACACTTCTTCCTCAGACTGGGGCTTGCCGCCCAGAAAGCGGTAAAAAGCCGGTTCTACTCCAATGGCTGCGTAGTCGGCAAGGTCGGTAGGCCGGTGGTCGCGCAGGAGCAGATCGGTGGTTTCGAGGGCGGGGACTAGCGCGAGGGGGTAGGGGCCGGGAGTAGGAAGCTGTGGCATAGGCAGGCAAGATATAGAAAAGCGCTAATGGTAGTCTACAATCGTTGATTTGTGCGGTATAAGCACTCTTTTGTGCCTTACTTGGGGGTAGCCACAGCCGTAGCTTTGCAGAAGCAACTAGCTTTTACCGAGATGAACCCGATTGATTCTGCCACGCTGGCGCTCCTGGATTTGCGCTGCCCACGCTGCCACGAAGGCCACTTGTTTTCCTACCCAGCCTACCGCCTCACCAAGTACGCCATCATGCCCGAGCGATGCCCCGTATGCCAGGTAGCCTACGAGCCCGAACCCGGTTTTTACTGGGGAGCCATGTTTGTGAGCTACGCCTTCTCGGTGGCCTGCTTTGCCGTGGGCGGGGTAGCGGCCTACTACCTTTTCCACGACCCAGCCGTGTGGGTATACGTGCTGACGGTAACGGCCTTTGTGCTGCTCACGGCCCCCGCCACCTTGCGCTACTCGCGCGCCCTGATGCTCTACTTGTTCGGAGGAATTTCCTATAACCCGCAGTACGCCCGCCGGGCGGCCGCCCCTACCACCTCAGAACCACTAAGCCGGCGGTAGGGGCTTGATTTGCGTAGCTTGCGGAGGAAGGGCCTGTAATCATCGGGCCTTCCCGCTGCATGAAGACGCCCGCTTTGCCCGTTCTGGCCCTCAATGCCTTCCCCCGGCAGCATGCCAGCCACCGCTACTACATTGAGCAACTGGAAGTGCACGTTGCGCAGTTTCCCATTGTGAGCGAGCCGCACGCCCACGACTTTTACCTGCTGCTCTACATCACCCAAGGCCAGGGCACGCACACCATCGACCTGATAACTTACGACTTGCAACCGGGCAGCCTGTTTTTTCTGGTGCCCGGGCAGGCTCACTCCTGGTCCTTATCGGCCGATACGCGGGGGCTGATCTTGTTTTTTACGGCTGACTTTTACTTAGAGCAATACTCGGCGTTGCAGCTGGCCGAGTATCCGTTCTTTACTCCTACTCACCCGCCCGTACGCTACCTGCCGCCCCATGAGGAGGAGATTTTGCCGTTGCTGTGGCGCATCTACCAGGCAGAAGCTACCCACCCCCTCCCACCCAATCACGACGCCGTGGTACGCGCCTACCTCTACCTGTGCCTGGAGTTGGCGGCGCGCGCCTACCCGGTGGGCCCGGCGGCGGGGCCAGCCCATGGGCTGCTGCAAGTGCGCGAGTTTGGCTTGCTACTCAACCAACACTTCCGCACCGAAAAAACAGTACGTTATTACGCCGAGCAGCTTCACCTTACGGCCAACCACCTGAACGCCATCTGTCGGCGCATTCTCAATAAAACGGCCAGCGACCTGATTCATGAGCGGGTGGTAGCGGAAGCGCGGCGCCTGCTTACGCACACGGGCCAGTCGGTGGCGCAGGTGGCCGATGCCGTGGGGTTTGAGGATGCGTCCTATTTCGCCCGCTATTTCAAAAAATACGTGGGCCAAACGCCGGAAGCCTTCCGTCACCCGCCAGCCTAACCGGCCACGGCTATTCCTACCGGCGCTGGTGGAAGCAGTGTTCTGTTAGCCTACGCCGGCCAACGTTTTTTGCGACGGATTACCGTGGGGCCTGTATCTTCCGGTGGCACCACCCACTAGAGCAGGCTACTACCCGGCAGGCTACTAGCTGAGGCAGCAGTGTCAAGAATTCTGTAATTCACTTCCTGCGTATGCGTTTGCTTACTCTATTGGCTGGCCTTGGGCTAGCCGCTTCGTTGCTGCCAGCCTGCACCCGCAGCACTCCTACCACTTCCGGCGCAGCCCCTGGCCTCTCCCCACCGGCACTATCGGCTATTCGGGAAGATGAAGTGAAGCGCGACCTGTTTGCGTTGGCCGACGACAACTTTCGGGGCCGCCGGGCGGGCACTGCCGACGAGCTGCGGGCCGCTATTTGGGTGGCCGAGCGCGCCCGCGAGGCGGGCCTGGAACCGGCCGGCGACGATGGCACCTACTTCCAGTTCTACCCCTTACATCGGCTCACGGTAGCGGCCTCATCACGCCTCACCCTGAATGGAAAGCACTTGGCGTTGTGGCAAGATGCCTGGGTAACCAACCCTATTAACGCTCGCCTTGATGGGCCGGTGGTGTGGCTGAACTCCCTGGCCGACACGACCCGCCGCAACCTGCGGGGTAAGATTGTGGCCATGCCCCTGCTGCCTCCTACCCCGCTGCCGGCGGCCAACATCAGCCTACGGGCCATGCGCTACACCCTGGCTGGCATTGGCCAACAGAGTGCTGCGCTGCAGCAGCGTGGGGTGGCTGGCATCATTCTGGCCGCCGACGCCATGGCCGAGCCCAGCCTAGCTTTTGTGGGGCACCGCTATCAAGATGGTGTGTACGTGCTGCCCTCCATGCCCGTACCTAGCTCGCCCGTGCCGATATTATTGGTGCGCCAAGCCCTTACTACCCCGTTGCGGGCGGCGGGGGCCCGCTTTCAGGCAGAGCTGAATGCCAACGACTTTGAGTATCCCTCCATGAACGTAGTGGCCCGCGTGCCTGGCACCGACCCTACCCTACAAGCTGAACACGTGCTGTTCAGCGGCCACCACGACCACGACGGCATTGGCACACCCGTAGACGGCGACTCTATTTGGAATGGTGCCGACGACAACGCGACGGTAAGTGTGGCCCTGCTCGCCATTGGGCGGGCCTGGAAGCAGCGGCCGGGAGCCCGCTCGGCCCTTTTCGTGTGGCACGGCGCCGAGGAGCGCGGCCTGCTAGGTTCGCGCTGGTACGCTGAGCATCCTACGGTGGCAAAGTCGTCTATTGTAGCCGTGCTCAATGGCGATATGATGGGCCGCAATACCCCCGACTCGGCAGCACTGCTGGGCTCTACCGCTCCGCACCGCAACTCCCGAGCCTTGGTGGATATGGCCCTGAAGGCCAACCAGGATGACACCAAATTTCTGCTCGACACGAAGTGGGACGACGCCAAGCACCCGGAGCTGGTACTTCCGCTCCGACCACCTGCCCTACGCCCGCGCCGGCATTCCGGCTCTGTTCTTTACAACGCTGCTCCACCCCGACTACCACACGCCCCGCGACGAGGCCTCGCGCATTGATGTAGCCAAGCTCACCCGCATGACCCGCTGGATGTACGCTACCGGCTGGCTGGTATCGGCCACGCCCCGGCGCGTAACCGTAGACTCCGATTTCAAGCTGGAGCGCTAAGCGGCCACTAGTTCGGAAGCAAAAAGCCCGACCTTCTCACGCGTGGAGAAGGCCGGGCTTTTTGCAGAAATTTGGCTGGGTTAGTTAAGCCAAACGGTGAGTAGCATTTCAAACCGGTGGGGGCCGTAGGCATTGTAGTAGGGCGCCTCGCCTTCAAAACCGAGAACGTGCACAAGGGGCATTCCTTCGGTGTGCGAATCGACGACGCGCACGGGATACAATTGGCCTTCTTCGGGCCAGTCGCCTACGTGGTTGTAGGGGCGCTGGCTAGCATCTACGCAACGGGCGTAGTCAACGAAGGGGGCATGGCGGGTGGCTTCCGCCAGAGTCAGGTTGGCAACTTCGTACTTGGGCATATCAGGTTTATCTACAAGAAAACCGCCTTTTTGATTCAATTCTGGCACCGAAAATCCATTCGATGATCTGGCAGTCTACGGGTTAGAGCTTAAACTGGAAACTCACTTTCACGCCAAAGGTACGGGCACCCGGCGAGTTGCGGTAGGTGAGGCGATGCAGAAAATCTACGCGCGCCACCCGTAGGATGTTCTCTATACCGTAGCCTACCTCCGCGTACGGCAACGACCCCAATGACTGGAAGGACGGCAATGGCCCCCCGGTGATGGGGTCTTGTGCAGGTTGATGCGGCGGTTGGCTTCGCTCACGCCTCCCCACAGCACATTGCCGGTAGCTACCAGGCGCCAATTGAGCTGCTTGATGGCGGGGATAGAGTTTAACAGGAAACCATCGAACTGGTTTTCAAACTGAAATGAAACGTACCGGTCGCTCACAAACTCGAAGTAGCGCATCAGATTGAAAGCCCCCCCGTTGTAAAACGGCGACTCGTTGCCGAGGTGGGTTTTGAGCACCGGGTAAGGCACCGTGCTGGGAATGTAGCCCGCGTCGATTCGGTAATCGGTACGCCCCACCTGCCCCAGGCGAATGCTCTGGTCGATGAGCAGGTTGAGCTTCTGGTAGCGGAAGTCGCTGCCTAGCACATTGTCGAGGCCCATGGTGTAGCGCACCGTTACGGCCGGCCACTTCTTCAGGCCAATGGCAGTGCGGCGGTTCTGATTGTTCGGAATCAGCACTTCGTCGCGAGCGTAGCGCGATTCGACTACCACCTCCGAGAGGTCAAAGTTATCGGCCGTAGGCGAGCCGGGTGCTCGCTCCTGGGTGTAATAGGCGAAGGGATACAGGGGCTGAAAGCTCTGACGCCGGAAAATTACGCGCTGGGTAAACCCCCGAAATAAGTCGGTTTGTAAGGCCAGGGTGGTGAGGGTGCGGCGCAGAGGACGGCTAGAGCTGATATTACCCAGGCGGGCGGACGCCTCAAACAGCGGATTTTCCAGCGCATAATCGTTGTCGAGCAGAGCTACTTGGTCTAAGTCGTGGCGGTGCTCAAAGTTGACCACCGTCCAGTGCTGACGCTCTACAATGCGCTGCACCCGCAAGCCATACTTAAAGCGCCCGTCGCGGGTGCCGTAGGCCAAGTAAGGCCGTAGCAGCCAGTCGCGACTAAACTCTGGCGTAGTGCGGAACCCCACCCGGAAGCGGCTCCCCTCAATGTTGTTGAAGCTGTAGGCCGTCAAAATTGGACCCCACTCAATTTTGCCCGCTCGGTAGTACCCATTCACTGCAATGTCGGCCACTTCCAGCAAGTTGCGCATGGCTGGCAGCTGCCGAACCGAGTCGAGCACTTGCAAAGTAACCTGCTCCTCCTGGGTTAGAGAATCAGGCCGGTAAGTAGCAAAAAAGTCTTTGGGAACGTCAAACGCATCGGCCGCCGTTTCCAAAGGACGATCGTAGAAAGGAAGCGGCTTGGGGTGGTTGACGTCGAAGTTGGAGTTGACGATGGTGAGACGGGCCAGAATACCGGTGCTGCCCTTGGTAGCTTAATGCCGATAACCACGGCCGTGCGTTGCGGTAGCCCCTGCCCCGCCGCCGACGGCACCAAGTCCTGCTTCACCGCTACTTGCTCGATGAAGTTGAGGTTGGCATCGGGGCTTACCACTAAGTCTACCCGCCGCAGTGCGTAAGTACTGGTGTTGATCCAGATGGTGCCTACGAAGGCTAGGTCCTGCGGGCGGCGCGGTGTCACGCCTATCTTGTAGCAGAAGTCCTTCCCCACGTACACCGAGTCTTGTAGCTCATACTCGTAAGTGAACTTCCACCCATCGGCAATAGGTGAGATGAAGTCCTTGCCCAGCAACTGCTGCCAGTTGGGGTAGAAGTCCCAGTCCTGAAAGGAGGAGCCCAGAATCTGCGACGTGACGGAGCCTTCGCGTGGGGCGGCCCCGTGCAGTTGGGTACGTTTGATTTCCTCCCGCTTACGCAGGGGCTGGTTGTGCTGGTAGTAATGCGAGAGTACTTCCGAGGCGAAAAAGGGCACCATAGGTTTACCCTGCGCATCACGGGCCAATCCAAGGCTGTCGGCTACCTGGGTCATCTGGCGTAGGAGCTTGCGCCGACTTACTTGCGAAGGCAAATTGTTGAGGGCCACCTGCACTCGGCTGTAGCTATCAAACTCAAAAGCCTGCAAGGTGCGCTTGTTGTTCTGGGCTTTGTGCTGCTGCACCCGGCGCAAGATCACGTAGCGGGGTTTTCTCGGGGCCGCACCACCACTTCGCCCAAGGAAACCGAGCCGGCTCCTAAGGTAAAGTTTACCGTTTGCCTGTCCTCCGCAGAAACGCGCTTTTTCAGGGTAGCAAACCCAATGGCCGAGGCCGCCAACGAATCAACGGGCCCATTCACGATAAGCTGGTAGCGGCCTTCCACGTCGGCAGTGGCCCCCTGTGCCGTGCCGGGTACGAACACGGAGGCAAAGGGCACCACTTTGGCAGTCCCCGATTCCGTTATCTGGCCACTAAACACAATGCGTTGGGCCTGGGCCCCCTCAATACCTACCAGCAGCAGGAGCAACAGCAGAAGCAGCGGGTAAGCAACTCTCATAAACCAAAAGCAACTGGGACGGATATGGGCAATGTACAGTGGGTAAGATACACAGGTTCTGAGCGAAGGCAACTGCCAGCAGAGAAGTTCCCAGCGTCCAACCCACCCGTGCTTATTGCTGTCACTACGTTTTCAGCCGCCCTTCATTTGCGAAGTTCTTGGGGCGGAGGTTAGCGGGGACACTCTTCGCGCGTCAGGGTTTCGTTGATGCAAATAGCTGCCTGACTACCCTTGGCCGCGGCTAGCAGCGCCTGCTGCGTACCGGGCGTGATGTCACCGGCGGCGTACACTCCCGGCACGGAAGATTGCTGGTCTTTGTCGATGACGATAGCGCCCTTTTCAGTAAAGCGGCAGCCTAGCTGCTCGGCCAGTGGGCTGCGCTGGTGCTGGTGCGCGTGAATGAATACTGCCTGGCGCGCCAGTTTCTCCCCCGACTTGAAAACTAGGTGTTGCAAGTCGCCCTCTTGCGTGCCCTCCAAGCACATCATTTCATCTTCCTTAAGCGCAATACCCTGCCGGCGCAGCCGCCGCCGGGCGTTGGGCGAGAGGCCGCCCCAACCATCGGTACACACAATCACGTCGCTGCTCCAGCGGCTCACAAGTAGTGCCAGGCCCGTTACGCTTTTGTGGCGGCCATACACGGCCAGAGGCTTGTTGCGCACCTCCCAACCGTGGCAGTAGGGGCAGTGCAGCACGCCGCGCCCCCACAAGTCGCGCATGCCGTCCAAGGGTGGTAGTTCATCATCGACGCCGGTAGCTAGCAGCACCTTGCGGGTGGTGTAGGTAGTGGTGTGGCCGGTAGAGCCTTCCAAAGTCAGGCGGAAGTACCGCTTGAAAACTTCGATGTTGGTGACCCGAGCCTCGCGCACCTCCACTGACTTGTAGGGGGCCAGTTGCTCCCGCCCCAGCCGAATGAGTTCCTCGGGATGAGTGCCGTCGCGCGTGAGAAAGCCCTGGACTGCTGGCGAAGGGCGGTTGCGCGGGGCTCCACCGTCGCAAACCAACACTGGCCGCAGGCAGCGGCCGAGCACAAGGGCAGCACTCAGGCCCGCGCTACCAGCGCCAACAATCATGACATCATAATCGGTAGCAGGCTGGGCAGGAACACGGTGACGGGGCGTAGCGGCTGGCATAGTAAGACAGGTTTGTAATTGGTAGCTATACCGCTAAATGCAAACCTGGGTTGACTTGCCCGGCCCTCCGGAAAACAAAAAAGCTCCCCGCAACGGGGAGCTTTTTTGTGTGGTCAGCCAGTACGCTGGCGCTACTGTATTTAGTAGTGTCTGTGCTGGCCCCTACCGGTGCAGGTAAGAACCAGCGAAAGACTACTCTTTCAGCAGACGCAGCGCTTTGTTGAAACCGGTACCGCTTACCTGTACCAAGTAAGTGCCAGCAGGCAATTGCTCTACAATCAGGGTAGGCGTGGTGCCTGCCTCATATTGAGCTTGCTTCACCAAACGGCCAGCGGCATCTACAATGCGCACCTGGTAGCTACCCTGGGGCAGGCTGCTCAGGTCGAGCGTGGTTGTAGTAGCAGCAGGGTTCGGGTAGAGGCTGATAGCTGGTGCGATGTCGGCAAAGCGCACGGCTTGTACTTGGCTGTGAACGGTGGTGCCATCCGTGTCTACTTGGCGCAGACGGTAGTACGCCGTCCGGCCTTTTGCCGCAGCCGCCGCGCCCGTATCCGTGAGGCGGTAGTCGGTTGCCTGGGTGGTCGTACCCTTGCCTTTGACCTGCCCAACAGCCGAGAAGCTTGTTCCATCGAAGCTGCGCTCTACCACGAAGTAGTCGTTGTTCAGCTCCTGCGCAGTGCGCCACGTGAGAAGAGCCGTTGCACCTTGCGCTTGAGCAGCGAAGCTCACCAATTGCACGGGCAGCGGCGCCCCACCAATTGGGATAGTTACGTTTTGCGTGGTAACGCCGCCGTTGGCATCCGTAGTGGTAACGCTAACCGTGTAGGAACCACCTTTGAGCAACAGACGGTTAGACACGAAGAACTGACCAGTGGTCGGGTTCAGGTCGATACCTACTGCGTTAAGTGCCGTTTTATCAGCCGACGAAATCACGGCGTTGGTACCGGTAGTTGCCAACCCGTTGCTGGCGCCGGTGGCCAGAAGGCCCGTGTTAGAATCATATACAACGCCGTTGCTCGTGTAGCGGGCAGCGTTGATATCTGTCACGTATGCCAGCACGTAGTTGTTCTGGTAAGCAGTGTTACCTCCTTTGGTAGGAGTGTACGCGTACAGGGAGTTGTTGTCCTGGCCCACCGGAATGGTGTAGATGGCCGTGTTGGAAACAGCACCACGGATGTCGGTAGCGTAGTAGTTCAGGAAAGCATTGCCGACAAAGCCCACTGCGGGGTCGAAACGCAACGTGTTGATCTGGTTCGGATCCAGTCGCACGGTGCTGCCGGGCGTAACGGCGGTAGTGCCCACAAACAGGGTACCGATTTTGTTATCAGCAGGAGCTGTAACAAAGTAGTACTGAATGTTATTATCTACATCCGTGGCAACAAGAGGCGAGATGAGTAGTGCGCTAGCCGTGTTGCCTTCGGGCGTTTGCAAGGCATTAACCACGTTGTAGGCTACCGGAGCTGTATTGGCATTGGTGGTAATGGTAGCCGAGTTTGAGGTAGCTGCCGTGTTGATGTCAATCTGCGACTCAACGTTAGCCGTAACCTGTACGGCCGTAGCCGTAGCAGGCGTCGTGAACGACACATAGTTTGTTACCGCACCAGCAGCACCAGGAGCGACAGACGCAATGGTGGGGAAGGTAATCACTGTGTTGCCATTGACAACAGCCGTAGTGCTACCAGCAGGGAAGGTGAGGTTGGCGGGGGTGCCCGGCACCGTCACTTTCTGTACTACATTGGTGGCTGGCGATACTGCTGTGGTGTTGTTTGAGGTTACTATTTCGTAGATCACCTTAGAGCCTGGCTGCGCAGTAGCTGGGCCAGCAATGCTGGTTTGGGCATCGGCTTGGGGCGATACAGTCACCGTCGCCAGAGCCGTGTTGTTCGCAAGAGCACCGTCAGTAGTAGCCGAGTAGATGCTGGCTACAGCCAATACCGGACCCGTAGCAGGCGCATTGAACGATACGGAATAGGTGCCAGTCAGGGAAGCATCACTAGCCAAGGAGCCCACAGTCTGGAAGGTAACTACCCCCGTGGTAGCGTTGTAGTTGGCATTGCGCACAACACCCGCATCGGTTACAGTTACGTTCGTCAGACCAGGCATTAAAGCAATCTGCGGCACCACCGTGGTAGCCGTGCCCGTACCTTGGTTACTAAACGTAGCAGTCAGCGTAACATTGGCGCCGGCATTTACCGTGGTAGTAGCTGGCGTGATGCCTGCGGCCAAATTGGCGGTAGTAGCCGTAGCAGCGGCCGCCGTAGTTGCTACGCTGGCGTAGTTATTGGCCGGGTTCGTATCCGTGCTGGTACTGGTTACCTGGGCTACAGCCGAAAGCTGGGCCACGTCGGGCATGGTTACCACCACTTCATTGGCGATGCTAGCCCCACTAGCCAGCGCCGATACGGTTGCGAAGGTCACTACGCCCGTTGTGGAGTTGTAGGAACCCGTAGAGGCACCGGCGGGGAACGTTACGGCAAGACCAGCAGGCAGTTGTAGGGTGGGTGCTACCCCGGTAGCTACCGCAGCCCCGTTGTTCGTGGTCGACACTACATACAGTGCAGGGTTGCCAACTGTAGCCGTAGCTGGCCCAGTTACGCTAACGGCTACATCAGCGGTGGGCGTGATTACCGTGGCTACTGCCGCCGTATTGTTGGCAATGTTGGTTTCGCTTGTTCCCGTGGTAACTGCAGCCGTAATGTTCAAGCTAGCTGCACTAGCCGGGGCCACAAAGGAAATGGTGTTGGTTTGGTTGAAACCAGCTGGTAATGCATCAGCAAAGGAGATGGTTAGCACGCCCGTTGTAGCATCGTATCGTGTGCCGGCGCTGAGCGAGTTGAACTGTACGTTTGTCAAGCCAGCTGGCAGCTGCACCGTTTGCACCACGTTGGTAGCGGCAGCCGGACCGTTACTAGCCGTCATGACGGTGTACGTCAGCGTCTGACCGGGCAAACCTACTGCCGGACCAGCCAGCGTGGTAGCAACGTCTACTCGGGGCGTTACCTCAATCTTGGTTTGGGCCAAGTTATCAGCAGACACAGCATCGGGGGTGGTCGTGGTCACGGTAGCCGTTGCCAACACAAACCCTTGTTGCGGAGCGGCAAACGTAACGGTGTAGGTCTGAGTGCCAGCCGAGGCCAATGGGCTCGTTAGGGCAGGGAAGGTGAGCACCCCGGTAGTGGCGTTGTAGTTGCCACCGCCCTGGTTGCTGAAGGACAGTCCCGTGGGTAGCGTTACCGTTTGCTGCACGCCCGCTGCTGCCACCGGACCAGCATTATTGGCTGTGATGGTCAGCGTAATGTTATTACCCGGATCCACGTTGGCAGCCGACGAAGAGATGGTCGTGTACACGTTGGTTTCGGTACCCGTGCGCGCAGTCGACGCAACGGTGGGACGCGTACCAGCACCATTCAGCTGGGCCGTGTTGTTGTTTGTACCTACCGTTGGAGAGTTGAGGTCGCCAGCATTCGTGTTAGTCAGACCCGATGTTACGATGGCTATTGGGGCAGCGAAGCTGGAACTAGGCGCCGTGAAGCTGATCGTGTTCACCTGCGATTGACCAGCGGCTAGTACCCCAATGGCAGGGAACGAAATTACCGTAATGTCTTGGGTGCTGTTGTAAGCTATAGTGCCACCATTGGAGGCGAAGATGCCCGCGCCCATCAAGTTACCCGGCAAGGATACTGTCTGCACTACGTTTACGGCCGGCGACACCGAGTTGGCGTTGGCGGGAGTGGTAGTGCCGCTCAGGTTGCTAGTTACTACGGTGTACGTTACCTCGTTACCAGCCGTAACGGTAGTTGGGCCACTGATGGCCGTCGTCACATCAAAGCGTGGCGCAATATCTACCGTCGAAACTGCCGTGTTGTTGGTCGTAACGGTTTCTGCACCGCCAGCGCCGCTAATGGTCGCCGTTACGGTAAGGGGGCTAGTTACAGGAGCCGGGAAGGCTAAGGCCGTAGATACCGAACCGCCATTGGCCGCTAGGTTACCAATTGGCAGGCTTAGTAGGCCCGAGTTTTGGTTGTAGGTAGCACCGCCCGTGAAGGTGATAACGCCATTGCTGAGCGTACCCGTGTTACCTCCTACCGTGAAACCAGTAGTAGCGAGGTTAGCAGGCAACTGTACCGTTTCTACTACGTTCGTAGCAGCTACGGTTCCTGGGTTCCTGGAAACCACCGTGTAGTTAACGGTAGCACCAGCGTTGGTGGTAGCGGTGGGCGCAGCAGAGAAGCTGGTAGCCAGATCGAAGGTGGTGCCAGTTACCGTTACTGAGAAGTACGCCGTGTTGGAGGCAATATCCGACGTATTGTTTACCGTGTAGGGCACCGTGCTACGCCCGTGAAGCCCGCAGCTGGCACGAAGGTCACCTGGCCGTCGTTGGAGAATGTGAACGTGCCGCCAGTTACAGTTACCGGGGTGGTGCTACCGGCCGCTAATCCATTGAGAGCTACCGTAGCCGGGTTGATGTTGTTCTGGTCGTTGGTAGTAACTCTGAAGGTAACGGCGGTGCCAGGCGTAGTCGTAGCAAAGTCGTTGTTGGCAATTGGGGCCGAGTATACGGGAGCGTTACCCGAGAATTCGGAGGTACCCTGGTTGCCATTTGCTGCTGCAATCTGTGTAGCCGTAGCCGTCAGCAGCGGCGTGCCAGTGGTAAGGGCATTCCGCTGGGCAGCGGTCAGTGATGCGAGCGGAACAGCATAGGAGAAGCGGTTCTGACCCGACTCGGTGCCTTGGTAGAAACCGTTTACGGTAGCGTTGTTCAGGCCATAAGAGCCCGTAGTGGCGTCTGCGTCATTCAGCGTAGTGCTCGTGTTACCCGTGGCTCCCTCCGTACGCGAGAACAAGTAAGTACCTCCCTGACCAAAGTTGGTGTTGCCCGTGCCAGCAGATGTTCCTACGCTAGCAATAAAGAATTCCAGCGTAGCGCCAGGGCGCGCGAAGCCGTTGACATACAACACCCCGTTGCGGACGGTCGATGACGTAATTACCGGCATGTTGGTCAACCCGTTAGCACCCGTATCCGCGTCACCGTTATCGTTTAGTGTCACGTTTGAAGTAGTACCTAGCAAGCCGTTGTAAGTGTTAGGCTCAGAGTTCGTGTCAGCAGTGCTGAGCAGGTCTATACCCAGACGCGTGTTTCCGGAGGTCGAGTTTTCCTTGATTACCACGTTCGACGCGGTGCCTATCACCAGTACCCCCGAGCCGTTGTTGTTCGTCAGTACGTTGTTGGCGATGGTTGTGAGGTTAGTAGCCCCGTATACACGCAAGCCCGAACCCTCTGCGCCTGTATTGTTGACAACGGCCTGACCGTTGTTGCTGATGGTATTCCCAGTAATGGTGTTACCGCCAATGGCATTGCCAAAGGAGTCGATACCGTGCCCTAGCGTTTCGGTAATCAAGTTGTTTGAAACCGTGTTGCCCGTGCTATTGCCCTGTAGCTCCAACCCATCGAAAACGTACCCTTCTGCGGTAGTACCGCTGACGAACGCTCCGCGAATGATCGTTTCCCGGGCATTGCCCCGGATTTCGTTGCCAGTGATAAGGTTATTATTAGCGCCGTTTGTGCCATTGGCCAGCACCCAAATGCCCATACCACCGTTGTAGCCGATGAGGTTGTTCTGAACAGTGCCATTATCGGAGCCGTTTAGATCAATGCCTTCATTCACCGTGCGGATATTGGCACCTGGGTCGGTGAAGCTAGTAGCTGACGTACCGAGCACGTTTTG
>NZ_JZIR02000061.1:0-3890 GCF_000961955.2 Hymenobacter sp. AT01-02 | reverse complement strand
CTCTGCCCCCAAACCCCCGAGGTAAAAAAGGCATAAGGCTAAGCCGCCTGCTCATTCCCTGCACCGGCACGAGGATACCAACACCAACCTCGTTTTAGGTCCTGCTCCTCGGCGGTGTCGAGCACTGGCGGGCCGGCGACGTGGGGCGGGTACTTCAGCTCGTCCGGGAGCTGAGCGTATTCTTCAGCGCTGAGCATGAGGGCTAACCTATGTTAAATGGGGGAATGGCATCAAATACCGACAATTGCTGTGGGTCGCCCTGCTTTAATTTCTTCTTTTTGACGTAGCTGCGCACAAAACTTACTCGGTCCCCATTGAACATTATCATGGGGTTGATGAAGTACACATTCTCGTTGTAGCCCCTGGCAAGGATTTTTGCTTCTATCAGGCTGGCGAGCGCGGCGTAAATGGGCTTGATGCTCTTGTACTGGGTGTATTCCATGCACTCATCGATGAAGAATTCCAGCTTGTCAGATTTGGGCTTCATCTTCTGCATGATGTACCCAAAAACCCTAATAGCAGGCTTGGAAAGCTCCCAAAAGCTCTCGAATTGGCTTAAATAGAGCTTGGTGAATTTTTCCTCGTCCACCTCTATCTCCCGAATGAACATAGTATGGCCCAAAATCTCGCCTGTCTTGGGGTCGAATGCTTGCAGCATTGCGCTCTCACCAGTGCGAGTTGCGGTCTTGTACTTGCGAGAAATTTGCACCTCATCTAATGCCTTATCTAAGAAGGGATTAGTTCTGTTTCGTTCAAAATCGGAAAGTTTCACTTTACAAAAGAGGGCTAAAAAGGAAAAAATGATTTCCCTCAAAGGTAAAAATCACTTTCCAAATAAGCACTAAAAACGGAAAGTTTCACTTTCTTTTTAGTGCTTATTTATGCCAAGTGAAACTTTCTAAGGTGGAAAGTCCAGCTTTCCAGTATGGAAAGTGATTAGTATTAGTAATCAAGTAGTTAGACAGGGCTACTTCTTAAGTTCTTAAATTGAGGGTATTTCGGCCTCGAATTACATGCCGATTCCACCCCCTCGGCCTTGGCCTTTGCTCTGCTTCAACGCCTGCTGGGCCGTGCGCTCGATGGCGGCCGTAAGCTGCGGGCCAATAAACTGGCCGTTTGGCTGAATTTCGGCGGTTTTGAATCTCGCTCCGGTCTGCTCGTGGACCAGTATTGTGCCCTTGCTCTGTTCGTCGCGCTCGGCCTGGTAGCCTGCTGCCTTTAGTTTGGCCTGGAAGTCAGCCGCATCCTTCACCGGCTTGGCTAGGGTCTGTTCTAGCATGGTCACGAGCGCCTGGCGCGTTTCCTCGCGCACTTGCTGCCCGTATTGCTTCAAATCGGGCAAATCGGCCCCCTGGGCGTACTGCACGGCCGTACGGTCGTAGTCGCGGGAAAGAATTACTTCCTCCTGCTGCGCGGTCTGCAAGGCCCCAAAATGGCCCTGTTTTAGCCCCTCTGACGTGCTCAACTGTTTTTGGAGCACTCTCACCTGCTCCACTGCGGCCGTGTTCGCCTGGGCCAGCTTGGCGACCTCAGCGAGTTGCGCCCGCGCGGCCTGGGCTTGGCGGGCCAGCTCGGCGTTAATCCGTGCTTCCTCGCTGGCTTTCCACTCGTCCCGCCCGAGTAGGGGTGGGTCGGTGAGCTGGAATGCCGGCGCCGGCGCGGCGGGCCTGGTCAGCTCCGCCACACGCTGCGCGTGCTGGGCCTCCAACCCGTACAGCCGCTGCATGGGGTCGTGCTTGGCCTGGCTGTGCTCGATGCCGCGTTCAAACCCGTGTGGGGCCATTGCCTGGGCGTACTCGGTTTGCAGCTGACGCAAGCTCTTGGGGTTGAATAGCTGGTCGGCCGACAAGGTGTTTTTGTCTGTGATGGGGGCCAGCACCGCGTGAATGTGCGGGGTCTTCTCGTCCTGGTGCAGCGTGAACGAAACGATGTTCTTGGCCCCGAACTGCTCCTTCAAAAAATTCAAATTGTCCTGCGCCCATTTGCTTTTGGAATAGTCGGCCGCTCGCCCGTCCTGGCCACGAACAAACCCCTCCGGGCTGCCGGTCAGAATCACCTCCATCCCGCGCACGGAATCCGACCGGACACGCTTCACCCCGGCTTCCTGGATGCGAGCTTCCAAAAGGCTCCAGTAGTCTTTTTTCTCATGGTTGATATACTCCCGGTTCGGGTGGGGGGCCTCCTTGTCGGCGTTGCCTATCGAGTGGGGGTGCTGCTCCTGGCGGTAGTTGTGGCCGGTGGCCGACAGGGCGTGCGCCTGGGTTTTGATTTTGGCAACTCGGATGACAGCGTAGGGCATGGGGCAGTGGGGAAAGGGGTTCCGACATTGCCGGTAGGGGGGTTCCGGCAAATTGTCGGAAGGGTGAGCAGGCGGCTTAGCCTCATGCCTTTTTACCTCGGGGGAGCAGGGGGCAGCGCCCCCAGGGGAACGAGCTGCCCCGCAGGGACCACGGTTTGAACTTGGGGAAGGGGCGCGCAGCAGGCCCCTTCCCCAAGTTCAAACCATAGTGGGTTATGGCTTTGTTTTTTCTGCCGGTCTAAGTTACGGATTTTTGCCCTACCTTAGCCGGGCTTACCCGAAGCGGACTTGTTTGGTAGAGGTATCAAGCAGGAAGGAATACGGTAGGTGCTATTAACGCCTGAAAGCCCCGGTCAGCAGTGTTGAAGGTTCGCCCTCTACTGCTCGGCCGGGGCTTTTTCTATTTCCCTTTTGTTCCCTACTGCCCCTTACGAGTGAGGTTAGTTTGGTCGGTGAGCATAAGCAAATTGCCAGAAGGGTCCTGAAATGAGGCGGTCTCTCCGTCATCATATCCATGAACCATCCCCAATATTTCTCCGGTGTTCAGGCCCAATTGGTCGAGCCTTTTGCGGGCTTCATCAATGGAGGATATTGATAGGCCCAACGGCCCTTTATTCCCACTCGGGCTCAATACAAGCGAGCTGCCGCCTAGCTGGTAGCGAAACCCGTAATCTTCCTCGGAGGGCGAAATGCCTAAGAGCGCGGTGTACCACTTATTAGCGGTGGGCAGGTCTTTGGCAAAAATATGCTGAGCTGATTCCATTAGTGAAGGTGTTGGCATAGTGCAAAAAAGCAAAAGGTAACAAAAACTTAATATTAGAATTTCAAAGCTGCCCTATTTAAGAGTAGCAGCCTACTAACGGGGTCAGGTTTCCACCTGTTCTCGTCCTCGCCGGGGGGCTGTGTTGCTTCCTGGGTAGGGAGGGACCGGGCATAACCTAATACATATGGAAAATACGTACCCTTTTATGAGTAAGAAGTTGAAAAAGAAGGCAGTGGGCGTCCTCGTGGACAGTCTGCCCTACATTTTCGCTCTCGCGGCCACCATCGCAGAGCACTACTGGGGCAAATAACCACCCAGCCAAAAAATCAGGCCCGCCGATTTCACATCGGCGGGCTTTTTTGTGCCTTTAATACGGTCTGCTCCGCACTTCTACGACGCGCATCTGCATGGCCACATTGTTGTCGTCCTCCATGTGGGTGAAGAAAGCAATCTGTTTTTCACCCTGGACAGTTCTGAATATCCAACTAGCGTTGACCGTGCCCTGATTAGCTGTGTACTCGACATGCTCTTTGCCTTTCCATTCAGTTTTGGTGATAGTGAAAATCAAAGTGTTGTCGGGACTAGTCCAGATGATATTATTCCCCCGTTTGACTACCCGGCAGGGCGAATGGTCTATCTCACCATTGGCTAAGTTTTTTACTGCATCAACGTCGTAGATTAATTCAGTACGAGGTTTGGCCTGCGCTTTTTTCGGTTGCGTCTTTTTCTGGGCGAAGGCCTGAAAAGAGGCCATAAGCATGATTAGGAGGAGAATTTTCTTCATGTAGAAGTGGTATGATTATGAAAAGTATGGCAATGTAATGGGGG